>JAUZPC010000510.1 GCA_030706105.1 Bacteroidota bacterium
CCCCTCAACCTGAGCATAGTATTCCCTTTCATGCTTGTTAGCCGGGTTAAGCAGGTAGCTGTTTAGGGCATTATCATTTGTAAGCAGAAGTAATCCTTCACTGTCTTTATCCAGTCTCCCGACCGGATAAATATCTTTCTCCCCTTTAAAATAGTCAGACAAAGTTGCCCTTCCTTCATTATCAGTGAACTGAGAAAGTACATTATAGGGTTTATTAATTATATAATAATGATAATTCATAGGAAGGTTCTTTTTGTTTAAATTTTAACATAAAAATACTGAATTACTGCTAAACGAAAATACTGAATAATATTAGTTTAAATAATAATTCTGTTGTGATTATAATTTCTTGTTAGCCAGATTTTTTACAAGGGACTTAACTATCAGCCGATGGAACGGTTTTACAATCATGAAATAAAAGCTGCCCATTCCTCTATTAAATTTAACAATTGTAGTAACTGAGACCTGTAACTCCGGGGAATTTTTTTTCAGCATTACCGAGACAACGAAATCCAGATGCTTATCTTTTTCACTCATTACTATTTCATTTTCATTACGGTCAACAACCGTAAACATTACAGCCTTTGACCCAACCGGATAGTAATTTGCTTTATTGATTTTTTTGCCGGTTTGTAATCCGAATATTTTCACAACCCGGTTCCTTGCATTCAGTAAAAACAGGACCCAGGCAGGTACGGAAAATATTTTTGTTGTAATGGCATCTACACTATCATTTGAGATAATTCCAATCCGATAAGAATCGCAATAGTCGAAACTCTCAATAGATTTAGAAGAGATGGAACCTTCCGGGACCTTATTACTGCTTATTACTTGGGGCATTTGTTCCTTTCGGGGAAAATGAAATATAATAAACAATATTTATTTTCCGGTGATGATTACAATCAATTATACCAGAATGAAAGGGCTTTATGTAGAATATGCTATATAGCTATAGTATCAATAGAGCCGAATTTTTCACGAAGAACCTTGAAAACATAAGTACAGAGGCTAAGACTAAGATCAAGTTCGTTTTCTATTTTATTTTTTCTATCTCAGAATCTATTAATGCAGCTAATGCTTTTGCTTCAATCCCTTCAAATTTTACTTTGGTAGAGTCTAAAAGAATTGCGGGTTTATCCCCTTCTCCCTTCAAATACTTTACTAAGCAAAATGAAAGCCTGTTTCTGTCATTGGGAATCGGAATATACTTTTCTAAACTATCTATATAAGTATAAACTCTTTTTTCAATCGAATTTTCTGGGAAAGGGTTAACTCCGGCAGCCGGTAATGTTGTCATCTTACAAGTCCTTAATTTAATATTTAAAGATATAAATATGATGATAAAACTTCAACACCAAAACCTTAAAGTGCTGCCCAAATAATATAATAGTCCGGCATTTTAATCATGTTGCAGCAATTTTAATAATCATTTTTACATTGCTTTCATGGTAAAGAAATAAAGACCTTGGTTCCTTCCCCTTCTTTACTTTCAACCCAGATTTTACCAGTATGCAGCTCAACCATTTCCTTACACAACAGCAAGCCGAGGCCGGTCCCCTGTTCATTTGCTGTCCCTTTAGTGCTGATATTCTTTTCTATTTTAAAAAGACTGCCCACTACATCCTGGCTCATACCTACCCCGTCATCTTCAACGGTTATAACAATACTTTCTTTTGTATCTTTGGCCCGGACAATAATATGTCCATTTGGTTGGGTAAATTTTATGGAATTGGAAATAAGATTTCTGACCACTGCCTGAAGCATATACTTATCTGCTTTTACTTCTAATTCCTCGTCAATTTGGATATCCATGGAAATACGTTTATTCAGAGCAGTCTTTGCAAGTAAATCTAGTGTGGGGAATAAGACGTTATGGACATTATAATTTGCAGGATTATAATCCATTTTACCGGTCTGCAGGCGCGACCATTCGAGAAGATTTTCCAACAGCCGAAATGAAGATTTAGTAAGGTCATATAAATTGCCTATATAAGTTTTCTTCTCATCTTCCTTCAATTCATCGTACTCTTCAGAAAGAATTTGAGAATAGCCCATCAATCCTAAGAAAGGACTTTTAAGATCATGCGCAATGATAGAGAAGAATTTATCTTTAGTTGAGTTGATCTCTCCGAGCTGTTCGTTCAATTCATTAAGCTGCTTATTAGATTTCTTTTTTTGCCAATAACTTAAATAAATAAGTATAAATATTACAACCAGCAAGACTATAGTTAGTGAAAGCGCATAAATAAAAAGATTTTGCTTTTCCAGCTTGGCATCCTGTTCTTTCTTGAG
>JAUZPC010000511.1 GCA_030706105.1 Bacteroidota bacterium
TGCTCCGATAAAATTACAGGCACACGGAGATAAGAGTAAACCTATAAGCTTTAGAAATATTTGGGTGAGGCCTCTCTGATGAATTCAAAAATCAATTGCCAATTGTCAATTTTTTCTTATTGACAATTGGCAATTGACATTCTTAATCGGCTTCAATATCCTTATGTTCTTCAGGATTATAGTTGGCTTGTAATTCTGCCAGTTTTTTCTTCCCGTAAGAGATGCGTGTGATTAACACAAATAATACCGGAACAATAAATATTGCCAGAGTGGTAGCAGACAGCATCCCTCCAAATACAGTCCAGCCTATAGTTTTACGGGATTCGGCGGCGGCGCCGCTGGCAAATGCCAAGGGAAGCACTCCAAAAATAAATGCCAGCGATGTCATAACTATCGGGCGTAAACGCAATTTTACGGCAGCCAAAGTTGCTTTTACCACATCCATGCCTACATCTACTCTTTCTTTTGCAAACTCTACTATCAGAATAGCATTTTTTGCAGCAAGCCCAATGAGTGTTATTAAACCTATTTGTGCATAAATGTTATTGGTAAGATTAGGCAGTAGTGTGAGAGTAATTATAGATCCTAATGCGCCAATCGGAACTGCAAAAAGTACAGAAAATGGAATAGACCAGCTTTCGTATAAAGCCGCAAGAAACAGAAATACAAACACAATGGAAATAGCAAAGATTGTTGCACGGCTGTTTCCAGCCTTGATTTCCTCGGTGCTCATCCCTGAAAATTCATAACTGTATCCTACAGGCAATACTTGTGCGGCTGTTTCTCTTAAAGCATCTATAGCCTGGCCGCTGCTATATCCTGCTTTTGCATTGCCATTAATTTCTATTGACCTGTAAATATTATAATGTGATACTAAAGAGGGGCTTTCAATAACTTTAGCAGTAACTAATGAACCCAGCGGAATCATATTACCCTGGCTATTGCGCACATAATAACCTTCGAGATCTGCAATTGAAGAACGATAGCTGCTGTCTGCCTGTGCCACTACCCTGAAATTTCTTCCATACAAATTGAAGTCATTTATATAACTGCTTCCTAATAAAGTGGACATAGTAGAATATACATCAGCAATGGACACGCCTAATTGTTTTGCTTTATCACGGTTTACATCTACCTGGTAGCCGGGAGTGTGAGAGCTGAAGAAAGTATAAGCCATACCTATCTCAGGCCTTTTATTTAAAGCCGCTAAAAAATTTCGGGCAACTTTTTCAAACTGTTGTATACTATCAGTGCTTGTTGTTTGTTGAAGTTCGAAAGTAAAACCGGATGTTTGTCCTAATCCCGGAATTGACGGTGGAGAAATTGCCAGGATCCTCGCTTCTTTTATGTCACCAGTTATCTTCTGTATTTTTTTTATAACACTTTGAGCATTATGTTCACTGCCTTTTCTGGCATCCCAGGGTTTTAATAAAACAAAAACAGTGCCCAGGTTTGATTTATTGGAAAAGCTTATGATGTTTAAACCGGCTAAACCACCTACCACTCTTACTTCGGGAATGGTTAATATTTTTGCCTGGATTTGTTTTAGCATTGCTACGCTTCGGCTGGTAGAAGCAGCTTCGGGTAACTCATAGGTTACAAAAAGACGGCCTTCATCTTCAGAAGGAATGAAACCAGTTGGTTTATTTTTGAAAAGGAAAAACAAGCCAACGAATATTACAATAAGAAGAATTAAAACATAAGGAGTTCGTTTAATCCATTTAGAAACTCCTCTCGCATAGGAAGCATTTACTTTGCCAAACCCTTTATTGAATGATGCATGAAATTTCTCAAGCCAATTCTTTTTGGCATCTTTATCTTTTGAAGGTTTCAGCATTATGGAGCACAATGCAGGCGTTAAGGATAAAGCAACAAAGGCTGATATAATTACGGATACTGCAATTGTAATGGCAAACTGTTGATAAAGCTTTCCTACAATACCTGGAATAAAACCTACGGGAACAAATACTGCAGCCAATATTAAAGCAATAGCGATTACAGGCCCTGAAATATCTTTCATTGCTTTTCTTGTTGCATCTATTGGAGAAAGATTGTTGTAATCTATATTATGTTGAACGGCTTCAACAACTACAATGGCATCATCCACCACAATACCAATAGCCAGAACGAATGCAAAAAGAGTAAGTGTGTTAATAGTAAAGCCGAAAGGAATAAATAATATGAAAGTTCATATCAGCGAAACAGGTATAGCTAAAATAGGTATTAATGTTGCACGCCAGCTTTGAAGAAAAAGAAAAACCACAATTGTTACTAAACCAAGTGCTTCTAA
>JAUZPC010000512.1 GCA_030706105.1 Bacteroidota bacterium
GCTGACGGTCCTACTCATCACGGGACTTTTGATCTGGCATATCTTAGACTAATTCCTAATATGGTTGTAATGGCTCCCAAAGATGAGTCTGAACTTCGGAATATGTTATTTACGGCAATTAGGTACACAAAAGGTCCGGTCGCATTACGGTATCCAAGAGGGAGTGCCTTAGGTGTTTTAATTAAAGACGGCTTTGAACTTTTAGAAATTGGAAAGAGCGAAGTTTTGCTTGAGGGCGATGATGTAGCTTTAGTGGCTGTTGGTTCTATGGTAGAATATGCAAAAGAAGCTGCGTTAGTATTGCAAAACGAAAATATTTCCTGCAAAGTAATTAATGCCAGATTTGTAAAACCACTTGATAATAATATGCTGGATGAAATAGCCCATAAATTCAAAAAAATTATTACTCTGGAAGAAAATAATCTGCCGGGTGGCTTTGGTAGCGCAGTTGCAGAGTATTTTGTAGATAAAAACTATAAAAATGATATTCTTAGAATCGGAATTCCGGATGAGTTTGTAGAACATGGCACTCAGCAGGAGCTGCATTGTTTACTTAAAATTAACATTGAAGGGATTGTAGATAAGGTTAAAAACTTTTATTTTAATGTCCAAGAAACAAACATTTTGGCATAAAAAAAGTTTATATGAAAAAAAAGATATTATTAGTTGATGATGAAAAAGATATTATTGAAATGCTGCAATATAATCTGGAGCAGGAGGGCTTTGAAGTTATAACAGCCTATGATGGTTTGGAAGCTCTTAATAAAGTTAATGAACGGCCGGACTTAATTGTACTTGATATAATGATGCCTAAGCTGGATGGATTTGAAGTTTTTAAGAAGATTAGAACAAAAAAGGAATTTGACCAGATACCTATTCTTTTCCTTACTGCTAAATCTAATGAGATTGACGAAATAACCGGTCTTGATCTTGGTGCTGATGATTATATCCAGAAGCCGATTTCTCCTAAATTATTAATTGCAAGGATAAATAATAATATACGTAAAGCTGAGTTCGGTTCAGACGGCAAAGCAGGGCCTGATTTCCTAAAAATAGGTCCACTTCAAATTGACAGGCTTAAATATGTTGTCAATTTAGACGGTGAAGAGAAAATATTTCCACGTAAAGAATTTGAATTGCTTTATTTTTTGGCAAATAACCCCAACAGAGTATTTGGCAGGGATGTATTATTACGAGAAATTTGGGGAAGTGATGTTTTTGTTGTCGATAGAACTGTTGATGTACATATTAGAAAAATTAGAGAAAAGCTTAATAAATTTGCTGATATAATTGAAACTATTAAAGGAGTCGGCTATAAATTTAGAGACATTGAAACCAATTAAGTATGTTTATCTGTCTGCTTTAACATACTTAAAGGAGATAATTCTTTTTATTATTTTAACTGATGTACCTTTCTTTGTAATTGGCATTGATAAGTTTAATTTTACTCTTCTGCTTGTTATAAATATTATTACTCTGTTTATCTTGATTTATTTAATAGGAAGAAAGCGGAATAGCGAAATAGCTGAAATAAGAGAGATTATCACAAATATTAGTAATAATGGATACAATGATAACTCCGAAATTAAATTAAGCAGTAATCTTCTTTTGCTGGAAGAAGATATCAGAAGAATGTACGAAAAGAACCAATCCGATATTGCTTATCTTAAAAAACTTGAAAAAATGCGGACCCAATTCATAGGGAATGTATCACATGAGCTGCGAACACCAATATTTGCCGTACAAGGTTATTTGGAGACTTTGCTAAATGGCGCAATAAATGACCCCAAAGTAAACATAACATTTTTAGAGAAGGCAATTTCCAATACACAAAATCTTAACAATCTCCTTAATGATTTAATTGATATCTCTATGATTGAATCCGGGGAGATGAGAATGAGTTTTAGGTATTTTAACTTAAGGGAATTCCTAATGCCGGTTGTGGATGATTTGAAATATCTGGCCGAAAATAAAGGAATTTCGCTTGATTTGGTTATCTTAAATGAAAAGCTTACTGTCTTTGGAGATAAAAGTAGACTACGGCAAGTACTTAATAATTTAATCCAAAACGCTATTAAATATACAGATGCGGGCAAAGTTGAGATAGTTGTTGAAGAGGAATCCAGATCAGTAACTATTAAAGTTAAAGATACAGGAATTGGGATTCCTAAAGAAGATATAAATAGAATTTTTGAAAGATTCTACCGTGTTGATAAGGCGAGATCCAGAGAGGTGGGCGGTACAGGGTTAGGATTGGCTATTTGTAAACATATTATTGAAGC
>JAUZPC010000513.1 GCA_030706105.1 Bacteroidota bacterium
CTGCCGGCAAAAACAGGGATACTGTCAATTATGATAAATTACCTGAAAATAAAAGACGTGAAGTGTTTGAAAAGAACCATCCTTTCTTCTCACTTGCTATCACACAGCAAAATTCCGCTGACCTTTTAGTCTTAGAAGAAAATAAAGCAAAAGTTCAAATGCTGCTTAACAGACCTGATGTTCAGGCAATTTTAGGCGATAATTCTGAGTTCTTATTTGAAGCTAAACCTTATACTGGTCAAGACGGTAAAAAAGTTTTCCCTTTAATTTTAGTTAATAAAAAAGCTGAATTAACAGGCGGTGTTATTACTAATGCTCAGGCTAATATTGACCAGACAACCTCAGGTGCTGTTGTCAGTATGGAAATGAACAGCGAAGGCTCTTCTGAATGGGCACGTATTACCGGTGCTAACATTAATAAAAGAATTGCCATAGTTCTTGATAACTTAATCTTTTCTGCTCCTAATGTTAAAAATAAAATTACAGGCGGCAGATCTCAGATTGACGGTATGAAGAATATGGAAGAAGCTAAGCTTTTAGAAATCGTATTAAAGGCCGGTGCACTTCCTGCTCCTGTTAATATTATTGAAGAAAGAACAGTTGGACCATCTTTAGGTCAGGATTCTATCAATAGCGGTTTGTTCTCAGCTTTTCTTGGTTATATCCTTATTGCTGCATTTATGATTTTCTATTATAGGAGATCAGGATTTGTAGCCGCAGTTGCCTTAATCTTTGTCGTTTTCTTCTTGTTTGGTTTAATGGCAGGGTTTAAAGCTACATTAACATTACCGGGTATAGCAGGTATTATTTTAACTATGGCGATGGCTATTGATGCAAACGTGCTTATTTATGAGAGAATGCGTGAAGAGCTTGCTACCGGCAAGACCATGAAAGCTGTTGTTGAAGCTGGCTTTAGCAAAGCTTTCTCTGCTATTATTGACTCTAACGTTACTACTTTCTTTACCGGTATTATTTTATACCAATTCGGTACAGGACCTGTTCAGGGATTTGCTCTTACTCTTATGATTGGTATCGTTACAAGTTTGTTCGGTACTTTGGTTATTGCAAGACTGATCTTTGACTATATGTTATACAAAGGAATTAAAATTACAGTAGAATAATTACCTTAAAGGAGTTTTATTATAAATGCGTATTTTTCATAATTTAAATGTCGATTTCTTAGGAAAAAGAAAAATTGCTTATACTTTTTCCATTAGCTTATTGCTTTTGGGTCTTATAAGCCTTGTTGTTAGAGGACTGGAATTCGGTATCGATTTTAGAGGTGGTACCGAAATAGTGGTCGATTTCCAAAAGCCTGTCAATATCTCTACGGTTAGAGGTTATATTGAACAAATTGGTTTAGGAAATGTTGAAATTAAAACTTTTGGCGGTGAGACCGGTATCTTAGTAAGAACCGAAGCTCAGGATTTACCTCGCCCTGTTTATAAAAAAATGATAACTATTATTGATGAAGCTAAAAATAAAACACTGCCTAGTGCTACTTTTATTTTAGCTGACACTTCTAATACCGGAAGTGTTACTTATAGCGTTGCTAATCCGGATTCGGTTGAAGTTGTTATCAGGGCTCTTATGGCAAGCGGCTTCCAGGCTGATAAAGCTTCTGAAGACCTTAATAATAATAAGGTGCTTGTTAGAGTTGGTAACTCTGACTGGATTAAATATAATTTGAGAGAGAAAATAAAAGATAATAACTTCCAAATTCTTAGAGAAGAGAGAATCGGACCTAAGGTTGGTAAGGAATTAAAAGTTGATGCTTTGTTAGCTTTGCTTTTATCCTTTGCTGTTATTCTTGTTTATCTGGCTTTCCGTTATAAAGCTGCTTTTGGTGCAAGCGCAGTTCTGGCTGTATTCCATGACAGTTTTATTATGATCGGATTATATTCATTACTTTATGGAATAATCCCCGGATTAAATCTTGAAGTAAACTTGACGGTTGTTGCGGCTTTCTTAACTTTTGTTGGTTATTCAATGTCTGACAACGTTATTGTTTTTGATAGAATTCGTGAAAATATGAAGATTCACAAGTCCAAGAGTTTGGAAGAGATAATGAATATGTCTGTTAACCAGACTATGAGCCGTACAATACTTACAGGTGGTGCTGCATTGGTAACAATACTTGTACTTATTATATGCGGTGGTGAAGTTCTAAGAACATTCTCATATACATTATTCTTTGGTATCTTAATCGGAACATATTCATCAATTTTCGTAGCTTCTGCATTAGTTCTTGACTATACCAGATATACTAAGAAAAAGATAGA
>JAUZPC010000514.1 GCA_030706105.1 Bacteroidota bacterium
GTGCCTGGAGAGTAGCAGAGGCAGCAATCAAGCTTATATTAGCTTCACCTTTAAAATTATATCTATTGCCATCAAGGTTAGTAACGTTTAATATGGAAGATAGCCTACCGCCATATTCAGCACTAAATCCACCCTTAGAAAGTTCAACTTTTTTAATTGCGCTTGTATTAAAAGTGGAAAACAAACCAAACGCATGTTCAGGGTTATAAACATCAGTACCGTCAATAAGATAAAGATTTTGGTCAGGTGTTCCGCCTCTTACATATAAAGAAGAAGAGAAATCAGAAAGAGGCTGAATTCCCGGAATTGTCTGCAATGATCTAAGCAAATCTGCTTCTATTACCCGGGGAATGTTATTTATCTGAGTAGCATTTAATTCAACTCTGGAAACAGGTTTAATAAAAAGCTTGTCAATAGTTCTTACGGAATCTCCTTTAATAACTATCTCCTGAGTCTCTACAACATTTTCTTGCAGCATGACTTTAATTACTTCACTACTGCTCTTCTTTACATTAAGGTTAACAGCTTGATTTTTGTAGCCCATAAAGCTTACAATTAATGTGTGTTTACCAATTGTAACACCGGGGATGGCAAAGAAGCCGCTTAAATTAGAAGTAGCACCCAAATTGGAGCCTTCAATATGAGCATTTGCTCCAATTAGTGCCTCACCGGTTTTTGAGTCATAAATAAACCCGTTTATTGTAACTTTTTCACTTTGCTGAGAATAAATAAATCCGAAGTTAAACAAAGTTATAAGAAGCATTGTATATAATATTATATTCTTAAGTTTAGTCATAGCATCCTTTGATAAGTATAAATAAAATGATATCGTAAAAATATGAACTAAGATGATATTTGCATATTCTTTTATGATGAAAGGCACAAAACATAGACGAAAAGAATGAGAGCATTATTATTGTAGTTTTCCGAAGCATAAATATTATGCAAAACCATGTGAAATTAAAGGTTACAGTTAAAGTGATAGATACAATTTAGGCATAATGCTATTAAAATATTGCAAAAAAGTCAGTTGATGTTTATTCCGAAATATTATATTTTGACGTATCTAACATATTAAAATAATTTGGGCTCTTAAATGAATGATTTAGAATTAATTAAAGGTGCGGCCAACAATAACATACAGGCGTTTTCTGCACTATATGATAAATACGCCCCGCTTCTTTATACATTAATTAAAAAGATTGTCAGCGATAAAGAAACTGCCAACAAAGTTTTGGAAGATGTTTTTTTAATTATATGGTCTAAAGCCGAAAAGTTTAATTTTAATTCAGGTAATGTTTATACATGGATGGCTACATTAGCTAAGAATAAAGCTATAGACCAAATCCGCCGGAGTTCAAACAAAATTACAGAGCCCTATACAGAGGAATATGAAAATATTTGTATTATTCCGCTGCTTTCGCCTTTAATAGAGTCCCAGTCATATGAAAATGCACTTGTGAATGCAGGTAAAATTGAAAATGCTCTTTACTGTTTAACGGAAGCTCAGCAAATAACGTTCTATATTGCCTATTATGAAGGTTTAACAGAAGCGGAAATTGCCTCTCGTTTAAATATACCTGTTCAAACTGTTAAGATGAAAATACAAACAATTTTGAATAACCTTAAAGAGAATTTTTTCAATGAGCAATAAGATAAATACTGAAGAAATAAACACACTTATACAGGCATTTGCACTTGGCTGCATCAGCACAGATGAGTTAAGAAGACTGCATCTGATTTTTCAAACAGAAAATGATATCCCCTGGGCTGACCTTGGTATGTATCAAAATATGCTGTCGTTATTGCCGGCAATATCCAACCTTGAAGCTCCTGATGAAGCGGTGAAAAACAGCTTAATGGAAAAAATTAAAAGGGGCAGCAAATTTACGACAGAGAGTGAGTTTTCTGAGCATGACTATGAAGAAGTGAAATATATAAAAGATGAAAAGCTAAAGGCGCCACAGCATTTTGCTCCCCCTATACAAGAAGACAGCCAATTAAAGCCTATTAAAGTCACTAAAGAAGATGAAGTAGATAATTCTATTCCATTTATTGGAGCCGATAACAATGAGCAACAAAGTAAAGACAATGAACTAGTTGAATCTTACGAGGGAAAGAAGCCCTGGACATCATATATTCCGATCGGTTTATGTGTTATTTCGTTAGTATTTACTGCAATTATTTATGTTGTTTTGTCAAGGGATATTTCAAAAATGCGAGAAGATTATCAGAAGCTGAAAAGCAATGTAGTGACATTTGACAATATGGCTGA
>JAUZPC010000515.1 GCA_030706105.1 Bacteroidota bacterium
ATAACCCATACAGGGTAATTTTCAATGCCTAAATTATTCACGCAGGGTAAGAAACCCTGCGCTACAAGAAACTAACCCCTTTGGGGTATAAAGAATAAGCAGGCTTTTTCAATTTAAATACTAAACAAGAATCAACTTAACATCTCTTCATTAAGAGACAAATACGTCATTTTATGAAATATTTCCAGATTTTATTCTCATTCAGATAATTCTCTCCTTTATAAGTTTATTTAGATAGAAAAAATACCACCGTGCAGGAATTCTTGCACCCCCAAGTTTGGGGGCCGGGGGGGCTGGGCTAATGTTGTGTATTTTCCAAGTTATTGAAATGGACTCACCTTCTTCTCACGAAAGATATTTTATAGGTAGTAAATCTTATAATAATTCTTTCAAAGGAGGCAAAGGTGAGTAATACTAAAATAACTAATGTCGTAAGAGTTGGGATTGATATTGCAAAAGATGTTTTTCAAATCCATGCAGTTGATCGACATGGTAAGGACATAATTAAACAGAAAATTTCCCGACACAAACTTTTGGAATTCACTGCCCAATTGCCACCTTGTCTGATAGGTATGGAAGCATGCAGCGGATCGCATTACTGGGGCAAAGAATTTCAGAAACAAGGTCATAACGTTAAGTTAATGGCAGGCCACCGGGTAAAACCATATGTATCAAGCAGTAATAAAGACGACAAAGTAGATGCTGCTGCAATCTGTGAAGCTGTGGGAAGACCATCTATGAAGTTTGTAGAATGCAAATCAATTGAGCAGTTGGAAATACAAGCATTGCACCGTCAACGAGAGCATCTGAAAAAGCTCCTTACATCACTTTCCAATCAGATGCGTGGTATACTGCTTGAACATGGTATAGCTATTCCAAAGGGTATTGAAAACATATCCAAACGGATGCCCTCAATTATTGAAGATGCAGAAAAACCACTAAGTATGCTTACGAGAACTATGATCAAGTCGACGTATGAACTTTTTACAGATATACAAAAGAGAGCATGTGAAGTTGACGACAGCTTAAAAAACATTTGTAAATCTAATGAAATCTGTAAAAGAATCAGTAAAATTCCTGGAATTGGTCCTGTGTCAGCAACAGCATTGTATGCTGCAATCGGTAATGGGCGTCAATTTAAAAATGGTAGAGAAGCAGCCGCATGGTTGGGAATAATACCACGACACAAAGGTTCTGGCGGAAAGACATTCAATGGCCGATTGAGTAAAAGGGGAAACCGCTACATTAAAACTTTAGCAATACAGGGTGGTCGATCAGTTCTTAATGCTGCAAGATATCACGATACAACAAGGGCAAAATATTTACAATCTATAGTACTTAAAAAAGGGAATAATATTGCTGCGGTCGCATGTGCACATAAAAATATCAGGATTGCCTGGGTGCTTATGGCAAGAGGACAAGAATATAAATCAGCAGCATAAAATAAAATTAGAAAACAAACATTACCTATAAACACGCTTTTAATAATAAGATGTGAAATGAGCACAAATCCACTTGGAAAACCTGACTAAGACCCTGAGATGTTAGAAATCCATTAAGTTATTTAGGACCAGTGGTACGAAGTTCATTATGGCGAGACAGTTGAAGTCAAATGTCTTGAAACCAAATATATTGGTGTGGTGTTTCTTCCCATCAAATTATTTCTTGCGTAACAGCGGTGAGTCCATATATGGGTCTTAGGGGACACCTGGCCCCTACCATAATCTTAGTTCAAATTTTTTATTTAAGCAGAATCAATCTTTATCCGTAAATTCCCCTTGGTTGTTAATGTATCCTCAATTTTTTTAAGAGTGGTATTGTTTTTAAAAGGTCCATCAATATTACTGCGAAAATTCCACCAGATAGGGCAAGGAGTAAATCGGCGAGAGAAACGGAACCAAATCGAAACATGCTTTTTAAAAAAGGAACTACCATGACCAAAATAAGCATAATAGTCGTTCCGCTCATTACCCATTTAAATGCTTCATTTTTTTCTTTTATCATTTGAATACTCGATCTTGTCAATGAACGATTTGAAAGAATCATTCCAAGATTACAAACGACGAGTGTTAAAAATGCCAATGCCCGCGCTGTCTCGGTTGAATGATCATTGCGAATAAAAATGTAGATAGCGATTGTTACCGACAGTGTCAAGCCGCCCTGGAAAAAACATTTAAGGATGGTTGGCAGATCAAATAGTTTGGCATCGATGCTCCGAGGTTTACGATTCATGACATCATAGTCATCCTTGTCAGATTCGAATAT
>JAUZPC010000516.1 GCA_030706105.1 Bacteroidota bacterium
ATGGAAATTCAAACGACGGAAGAGCTGGTTTCAGAAATTGAGCGGGATGAGAAATGGAGCGGTTCCTTCTCTGTTTATTTGGATTGAATATTGCATAGTATAGTTGTCTAAATTGAAAACAATCCGGTTCTTTCTCCCCCGCCATAGGCGGGGGAGAAAGCAATATTTGATATAGCCGATTTTAAAGTAAATTGACTATAACGAGCCAAAGGACTTGAATCCATACAATTCAAGTCCTTTGGCTCGTTTTCTTACATGACATAATAATTGCCTTGAAAGGGTATATTGTCGGAAGTAATCAAATGTGCATAGTATAGATATATTATACTTAGAAATTAGGAGAACTTTTTATGGGTGAAGTAAAAGTTTTTGACTTACAGAGAAGAATCGTATCCCACATGACGTCAAAATCATGGATGAATACGCCCCATGTGTCCTATTTATACGAACCGGATATCACCGGTTTTTATGAGGAGTTTCTTCTGCTTACCGGCGAAAAAGCGCGTGCCAATCAGAAGCTTTCTTTCAATACCATTCTGCTGCGCGCGGTAATAGAGGGTCTGAAATCAGCGCCCGCGTTAAACGCGCTCATTTCGTATCATCATAAGAAGGGTGAAGGTACCCTAAAAACCTGCGACAACATAAACATTTGCGTGCCGTGGCTGCTCCCTGACGGACGAATGATTACCCCAGTCCTTCTAAACACTGAATCCAAAACGCTGGATGAACTTTCGGCTTCTGTATCCGACTTAGCAGCTAAAATTGGTAATACCAACATCGATGAGCTGCTCTATCAGGCGGTGTTTTCCGATACAATTGACGAACTGAGAAAATTTCATTTAGGCGTTTTTAAACGGATATTGGCATCTCAAATCAGTTTCAATCGGGTAAAGGGCCTTTCTGGAAAGAAAAAAGCAGATTATTATAAAATTCCTGAAGATGATCGGTTGCTGGCGAAAAATTTAACCAGCGGGACCGTTACCGTTTCGAATATCGGATCCTTATATAAAGACCAAAACGGCTGTTTTGGCCTGCTTGAAATCATTCCGCCACAGGTGTTTGCGATAGGAGTCGGAGCGGTTCAAGAAAAGCCGGGCGTTTATGTAGATGATGACGGCAACAAAAAAATCGGCATACGAAAGGTTCTGCCAATGTGCTTGGCCTTTGACCATCGCGCGGTTGATTTTGCCGACCTGGTTCCTTTTTTGAAAACACTCGATCAGATTTTTTTACAGCCAAAAGTAATTCATACATGGTAAGCTTATTGTGAAAAAGACAGTTAAATTTAAGGGGGGCAGTTGCAAAACTTGTGTTTTGCAACTGCCCCCCTTATAGATTAAAAGGTACAGGAGCTGCTATAAAAGGAATGATTTGCTGAGGAAACGTTGCGCTTAATCAGCATCACCGATTTCTACAATATGCCCATCCGGATCATAGATTCTAATAATACTTTCTCCCCAGGCTTGTTTTCGAATCTCATGTATAAAGGGTATACCGGCATCCTTTAGTTTTTCCTGCATGGATAGTAAATCTGAAGTCGAAAAATACAAATCCAGATTATTTTGTCCCATCTTTTCCCCGTGATATTGTTTGTCAATATATTCATAGAACAAGTCCGCTGTGTGAATTGAGAAATTCCCCTCGAAAAGTACGAAGGTTTTAAAATCCTGCTTAATTGATAAACCAATAATATTACAGTAAAAATTCTTTGATTTTTCAATATCACTGGTTAGCAAAATAACGTTTCTGAAGCGGATTCCCATATCTTTTTCTCCTATAAAGATCTATTTGTTAACTCAATTCTATTCCTTAAAACTTTTTAGTTCATTTAATTAGTACTTTCTGTCAGCTTTTAATTTTAGTGTAGCAGCTTTTTAGTAAGGCTCAAGAAAAATAATAATTTGGGACATGGTTACTCACAATTGTTTCAATGCGTTGCTGCTTGCAGAAGAACAACCTAATTCAAGAATTTTCAAAGGTGCTTGCCAGAGTACAACACTCATTTGTTTATCCTTCGTAAATTTCCTTTGCACCGCGAATGGCAGCACCCACTGTGATTTCCACACAGCGAACGGCGGCGTCTACGTCCCGCTGCACAATGGTGTTGTACAGCCTTGCGGCGGAACCACTGACGGTTTCAAGTCCATATTTGCGTCCGTACCGCTCCCAAAGGCTGAGTACGGGCGCCCGAAAAGAGTAGTATATCAAGGGCAAAAGGGTATTGCCGCTTATGGTGGCAAGCTCGTGGTAAA
>JAUZPC010000517.1 GCA_030706105.1 Bacteroidota bacterium
TATAATAGCCGGTTTACAAGATGGGATATTTCCGAAATGTCTACCGTCACGTCGGCTATTTCGCATGCGACCTGCACAACGGCAATGGACCTTGGCGCGGCGGCGATTCTGACCGTTTCAAAATCCGGCAAAACGGCAAGAATGATTTCAAAATACCGCCCGAACTGCCCGATTATCGGCGGCGCGACAGACCCGACCGTACAGCGGCAGATGAACCTTTCATGGGGCGTTATCCCGATTATGGTCGACGAAAAGGACAACACCGACGAGTTATTTGAGCACGTTGTAGAGGTTGCGCGGGAAAAGGGCCTTGTGAAAAACGGAGACCTTGTCGTTATTACGGCGGGCGTTCCGCTCGGCATTTCGGGAACGACCAACCTGTTAAAGGTACATCTGGTGGGCGACATTCTCGTTTCGGGTACGGGCATTACGCGCAACTCTGTTTGCGGAAACCTGTGCGTGTGTCAGGATGATAAGGAAGCGCTGAAAAAGTTTAAGCAGGGCGACATTCTTGTTATCCCGCAGACCACGAATGCCCTGTTGGCGATTATGAAGGAGTCTTCAGGCATTATTACCGAGACGGACGGAACCAACTCGCACGCGGCGATTGTGGGCCTTGCACTCGATAAACCGGTGCTTGTCGGCGCGGAAAACGCCACAAAGCTTTTAAAGAGCGGCACAACCGTTACACTTGACGCCGTGCGCGGCATCGTGTTCAGCGGCGTGGAAAAATCCTGCAGGATGAAACTATAATATTTCAATATAAAGTTATCGGGTACGGAAGCCTTGCGGTTTTCCGTACCCGATTTGTTTTACAAAAATGAAATTTATTGAACTAGCTAAGCAATCTCTTCCGTCTTACTGGATGCCTTGATGCCCCGCAGCATGAAGCCGGAAATGGCTAGAAATAGCAATATGAAAATCAAAAGAGTTATAAGCAAAAAGAACCATAAATCTTCGAATTTGAAAACCGGATTAAAGTATTGTAATAGCGTTGCAACTAAGTTGGCAATAATAGACACCATAAAAAGAGGCACTATAACTTTTTTTAGTTTGTCCCTATGTAGTACCATTGCAGTCAAATACACGAAAACAAGTATCCATAGCAATAAAATTGAAAAATCAATACCAAGCGTTGTGAAGGTTTGCAGGTCTGGTTTTAAAAAATGGTTCTTGTAAACCAGGAGGTTGAATAAATTAATTGACCCTTGGATTATTGTAGGCAAGCACAAAATTGCAGCTATTATGTAGAGTATGCTTTCATGCTTTATTGTCTTATGAGCCAAATCCGCTATAAAAACAGCGCAGATGGTTGCCGAGAAAAACATCCCGGGTAAATTCGCAATACAGAGGTCTATAAGCGATTTGAAATTTGAGCGTATACCGTCATTCGTTATAATTTGATTTATAACATTGTACATTTGAAGAACAAACCAGAGTCCCGCCGCAGCTAAAGCTGTAATTTGTGCACCTTTTTTCACAGACAACAACCCCCTAGTTAAGCTATTAAACCTCAGTATTTCTATTGTGAAACTAATGGTTTATCCAGTACAGGTTCTGTTGTTTTACTAGTATTCTTAACGTCCCGCAGCATAAAGCCAAATATTGCTAAGAAAACTATGCTTACTGCAAAAATTACCGCTATAACATTAAATGGGTTAATTACATATTGATCGGTTGGAGTCAACAGTTGTATGAACTCCAAAGTCATATACAACAAGACAGATATACAATACAGTGCAAGAATCGCTTTCCTAAATCTGATGTTAAACATAATAAAAATGAGATAAACAGTAATGAACACAAATATTAGCAGGGCGAATAAATTCATGATGTACGGAGAAAATCTATTCAATCCCGCTACTGCGTTATCTTGAGGATTATTTATGAATGAATTGTATTGATTAATTGATGATATAACAGTGTAGGCGAAAAAAAGCACTGCGGAAATACCGCAAAGTATTTTCTCATGCTTTAATTTCTTTTGAGCTAAATCTGCGATAAAAACTGTAATAATGGTTGCAGCAAAAAATAGTGTAGTGATGTTTTCGATACAGAGGTCTATTATAAATTGTGAATGTGCGATCATACCATTCGGATAAATTAAATTTAAATTGATTACGATTTGATTTATAAAATTACACATTTGAAGCACAAACCAAAGCAGAGCCATAACCAAAAAAGTTACTTTTGCGCCCTTTTTCACAGACAACAACCCCTTACATATTTTTTAGAATATGTTTCTTAGTAA
>JAUZPC010000518.1 GCA_030706105.1 Bacteroidota bacterium
AAAGGTTATTTATTTTGAAACTCCTTCAAATCCTACATTAGAGATTATTGATATTAGAGCAATAAGAAAAATTGTTAATGATGTTAACGGGGTTAGGGACCCAAAAAACTATATTAGAATAGTTGTTGATAATACATTCGCTACTCCTTTTTGCCAGAGACCGATTGAATTGGGTGCAGATTTTTCAGTTAATTCCTTAACTAAAGGTTTGGGCGGATTTGGTACTGATATGGGGGGTGTTGTTACAGGAAGAAGGGAATTCCGCGATATTTTGCTTGTCTTCAGAAAGGATTACGGAGCCGTTCTAAATAATAAAAGTGCCTGGAACATTATAACTTATGGGTTGCCTACTTTGTTCATAAGGCTAAAACAGCAAATGAACACTGCTTTGAAAGTAGCTGAGTTTTTAAGCCAGCATCCAAAGGTTGCATATGTTAATTATCCCGGATTACCGGCTTATCCCCAATATGAGTTAGCAAAACAGCAAATGGTTGATTACGACGGCAATTTTGCTCCCGGAAGTCTCCTTTATTTTGTTCTTAAAGGTGCAACACATCAGGAAAGCAAAGAAAAGGGCAGAAAGCTTATGAATTACGCTGCCAAAGAAGCTTATACAATGACGTTGGCTGTTAGTTTAGGGTATGTAAGAACCTTGATTGAACACCCTGCTTCAATGACTCATTCAGTTATTCCTCCTGAAAAACTGGAAGAGTTCGGCATTGATCCGGGCGGCATTAGGCTGGCACTTGGCTTGGAAAATCCTAAAGATATTTTGCTTGATTTAGAAGCCAGTTTAGATCAAATTTAAAATCTCTTTTATATTTTTTATGTATATGGAGTTTTATGAATAAAATTGTAGCAGCGGGCGCATTATTAGTAATGATAACATTTAATCTATGTGCTCAGGTTAAAATGGATTCAGTAGAAGTTTTTATTATAAATTCTTTTGTAGATAAAGAAACTAATAAGTTTTCTCTTTCTTTTTCTACTGATCTTGATTATAAATCTAAAGTAATAATTGAAGATAAGTATAGTTATATAGTTTCAGACTCGGCCGTACAAAATCATTCTGTTGAGATTGATTTAGCAAATCTGAAATTTAAATCCAATGCAGTTAACTATAGAATCATTGTTACAGATTCTACAGGGAAATCATTTGACAGCGGAATATTTGAATTTGATCTGCCGCAGGATGTTGTGCTGCAGGACCGTTCCAATATATTGCATATATGCCTGTTTGCAGGAGTTGTTTTTGCAGTGCCTGCACCGGCAGTTACATTTACGCATGATAAAACTTATTTTACACTAACTAAAGAAATACCTATTGCGTTTATAAGATCAACCGGCATAGATTATCCCTTTGGCTATTTTTCTGCTGAGTACTCCCATATTTTTGAGAGAGCTAAAAAAAATAACTTATTAAGATTTGGATATAAGCACTTGATCGATTTGCCGGGATTGGAATTTGCATCCCCCGGTATTTCAGGGTTCACAAATTTCAAAGGATATAACGGAGTTGGTGCAGAATTTACTGTCGGCTTTTTTAAGTGCTTTGAAGCCTTTACATTATATGGCAGATACAGGTTTAATTTCTCTCCTTCGGTAAAAGCAAGCGAGACAAATGAAATTTCTATCGGGTTATATTCAGGATTTTTTGCTTTTTATTTTTAGCTGATTAAATGATTATAAAAGAAATAAGCGCTGAATTAGCCAAAGAAGCTGCCAAATTATGCAGGCAGTCGATGCATAATGACATTATGCCTGACTTCTTATTTAGGGAAAAGGTGTTTGATGATATTGATTATATGCCCGAATTAAATCTTGCTGCAATTGATGAAGCTGACGGAACAATGGCAGGTATTATTTCTGCAGTAATCAGAAAATCTAACCAAAACAAAACGGGGTTTGTTAAACTTTTATGTGTAGCGGATTCATATAGAAGGCAGGGAATAGCTTCTTCTTTATATTTACAGATTGAGGAGATATTCAAGAGAGAGGGTGTTGCAGAAATACGGGTTTATGATTCTGTTCCTAACTACTTTATGCCGGGTATAGATCCTTTTTATACTGAAGCAGTTTGCTTTTTTGAGCGTAAAGGTTTCGTAAAATTTAATGATACCTGTAATCTACTGGCAGATCTTCTAAATGATACTTTTGATACTGGCTTGGATGAAGAACGATTATTAAAAGACGGAATATTGGTTAAACGTGCCTGCAAAGAAGATAAAACCATGCTGATGGATTTTAT
>JAUZPC010000519.1 GCA_030706105.1 Bacteroidota bacterium
ATGAAAAGCATGAAAAGTGAGAATTACTACAACCAGAATGCTAAAGAATTCTATGCTGGTACAGTCAATGTTGATATGAATGAAGCGTATAAACCGTTTCTTGATATTGTTAAACCTGGCGGGCACATATTAGATGCCGGCTGCGGGTCTGGAAGAGACAGCCTGTATTTTATAAGGAATGGTTATAAGGTAACAGCCATGGATGCATCTGAGGCAATGGTGGAGCTGGCATCTGAATTAACAGGCCAAAAGGTGTTAATGCTGCGGTTCCAGGACATTAGCTTCAAGGATGAGTTTGATGGGATATGGGCTCGCGCTTCGCTGCTGCATGTTAATCGGATAGAGATTAATGATGTGCTTTCAAAGCTGTCGCAAGCATTGAGGAAGGATGGCATTATTTGTGCATCATTCAAATATGGTGATGCTGAAGGTGAAAGGGACGGAAGGTATTTCAACTGCTACGATGAGGCTGCGCTTGAGTTACTGCTGAGCAGGCATACTGAATTGGAAGTCGTTGAAATATGGAAGTCGCAAGATGCCAGGCCCGACAAAAAGAACGAGTACTGGGCGGGTTTTTTGGCTAGAAAGATATCTGCCGGGGCAGATGAAGGCTAATACAACCCTGACTCTATTCTCTTTTTCAGTTTGTTAAGTGTGCGGAGCTCTTCAATAGTGCTGATATTGTAATGACGGCAGCATTTTTTGCAAATTGAGGTATTGCCGCGGTAGCCCGGGGCAACTCCAGTCAGCTTGTGCACCCTGAAGGCAAATCTTGGTTTAATGTGCCTGCAGCAAGCACATCTTGGGATAAGGTCAGGTATGTACATTATAACAAGCACCACAATAATCAGAAAAATAAGCATCTGTCCAATATACAAAGCCATTACCTCCCCTGCCGCCTGACATTAATCATACTTGCTATATTAATATTTAAAAGGGACAGCCTTTATGTTTATTTTCTAATAAAACATATGGATATATAAAAAAGGACTGCCCCATCGGGACAGTCCTTTTTATTTCGTTACATTTGTGGTTGAGTTGGGTCGGTACTAATTACTTTTTGCCCTGATAATCCTGGAATACCTTTTTAACGATATTGCCGCCTACTTTGCCGGCTTCATAGGACTTAAGGTCACCATTGTAACCCTGTTTCAGGTTAACGCCAACCTGTGAAGCTATCTCATACTTCATGTTTTCAAATGCTGACTTCCTGCTGTTTGCCATAATGTGGCCTCCTATTATTATAATATTCACTACCGTTTAACGTTTCCGCTTACTTAGTAGTGTACTATTATGTTAAACATTTTTAGATTTTTTATTACGGTAATTACTGCTAACATTGTTATTTTTATTCCCTTGCATGAGCGCTTTCCCTGAACAGCAAACTAATTGAGAATAAGCCTGCGATACCGACTATAGTAAATATAGCTCTGCTGAAGAATGAAATTGTACCGTTAAATAGCCATCCGCCAAATATTGCTGTTACAAGGTCAAAGTTGAATAAGCCAACCAAAAGCCAGTTAACTGCTCCGATTATTACTAAAAGAAGTGCGACTCTGTCTAAAGGTGTTCTGTTCATTTTCAATTCCTCCTTTCCGCAAATATTAATTCTATTATTTCCGTTCAATATTTAATAATGCATTGTAAAAATTGCGCTAAATGCTTAAAATAAGATAAATACGTTTGGGAGGGTTATTTATGGCGGATTTTTGGGATAATGAAGAACTTGTGGGAAAAATTGAGAAGAACAACCGTGAAGAAATACATATAAAGAAAGTAGAAAAGAAGGGAAAGAAATATATAGATATACGTGTTTTCTGGTTTGAGGGTGAAAGCGGCGAATTCAGGCCAAGCCAGAAGGGCGTAACAGTGGCCTTGGAAAGCTTTGCACAATTCAGGGAGCTTATTGATTCAATTGAAGTTGAATAATCACATTGAAAGTAGGAAACGGGTGATCAGGGGCCAACACCAAAAGCCGGGAGAGCAAAACGCCCTCCCGGCTTTTATTTAAATAACTGTCGGGTTTTTAGCCCGGCGGCTAGTCTAAAGGAATAATTGCCTGGTTTTTTCAGATACAGTATATTATGATAACTGTATAATAAATGTGATAGAATTTTAAAGGATGTGAAAGCGTTTTTGGAATTTGTTGATGTTCCGAATTGCCCGTCTGCTCCGGCAAAGCTTGCAGTTGTTGATGGCAGAATTACTTGTAAAATAGAAGAGTTTCTTTTAAAACAAGGA
>JAUZPC010000052.1 GCA_030706105.1 Bacteroidota bacterium
AAATATTAATAACTAAATTTTTTGATATTTTATTCTTTATCTCTTTTGATGATGTATATATTAGAAAGGAAGCCATTATCAGAGTAACCGCAATTGCAGTGGATAATAACGACAAGACAAATGAAGTTTTTGCACTTCTAATTGATTTGATTACTTCTTTAATGTAAAAAATTATCATAATATTTATAAATTAGTTTCATCCAGCCAGCCAGCAATTTGCCATTTATTCGTCTTGCTGTCTTTTTTTAATGTTAGATTTACTCTTCCATCTATTCTAATCACATCTGTAGGATTAAATGTAATCGTAAGATTAAAACCTCTTACAATATTTGCATTTGAAGAATCACTTGATGAGAGCACAATGTTATTCCATATAAGGTCCAACTTTTGTGCATTCTGGAACAGACCATATGTAGTTTTCATTTCATCATCTCTTCCCCATGAGACATCATAGCCTAAATCAAAATCTCTGTAAGTAAATAGAAATTGTTGATTTAGAAGTTCTCCATAAATAATTGTATCTTTAAGAGAATAAGCATATTGAAAATTTTGGAATACGCCTTCAACATTACTTAAATCAGATAAACCACTGTTGCCTGAAGTACTATAATCCAGAGCCGGGGCAAAAGGGTTACAGCTCACAAGTATTATGGGGAATAACACATACAATATTTTTTTCAATAGAACCAACCTTTTAGGTCACTCCATGTTGAGACATTTGAATTTTTAATATCCTGCCAAGTTGATATTGCCCATGTAGACTGATTATTTCTGCAAAGGACAAGCTTAATATCACCTTGAAAAAACACAGGTATCTTCGGATCATTATGAGGAACAGATAAAGTATATTCCGCAGTGTATACAATACTATCACCTTGCGGAGCACTTAAACTTTCTTTATTCAAGGTTAAGACGATGGACTGATCTTCCGGAATTTTGATTATAAGATTCTGGAAATACTGCTCTTCATTTTTCTTAGTCCAATTATCACTTCCTTGAAATATTGTTCCTCCAGAGGCTATAAATTGAAAATTCTTATTGCTATTAGATGAATCAATAAGACACTGAATATAGTTTTGAACATTCTTATCATTTAAGGCATTCTTAAGATTAGAAATCACGTCCTCCGGATTAACAGGGGGCGTAAAAGTACTACGGGGAACATTTGGCTGTTCAGCATTTCTACTTGTAAAAAGCTCACATCCTATTAGCAGAACTGATAATATAAAAGCGCCTAAAATTCTCATTTCTTTGCAATGATTATAACTCTATCAGAATCTTTGTTAAATTTATTTCCGTTCAAGTCTCCGAATATATTATTAACCTTAAATCTTCTGCTTTCCAATTCATCTACGAGTATATCCTTCGAATACAGTCTAACTGATTCAAGAAATGAAAGCTCTTTGTCTTCCTTCTGTATTTTGATATTTTTTACTACCCTGCCGCCAGTAATTTGTCTCGTTTGTAGTATTGTAGTTCCATTGTTAACAGTAACATCTTCAGGGACTATATTCTTTTCTACAAAATCTTTATTCAGATAATCAAAGACAAAAAATCCATCTTTTTTCAAAGAAGTATAAACCGTATCAAAAATTGCAAAATTTTCTGAATCGTTTTCAAAATAACCGAAACTTGTAAAAAGGTTTAAGACTAAGTCAAATTCGATATCGGTCGTAAATTTTCGAATATCACACCGGATAAGGTTCAGCTCAACATTTTCAATCTTTGCTTCATTTCTGGCTATTTCCAGCAAATTTTTGCTTAAATCTACTGAGGTAACCTTATAACCTCTCTTTGCAAATAATATAGAATGCCGACCTGCCCCGCAGGCTAAGTCTAAAACCGTTCCTTTATCAGGAATCTGGATATTCCTAGCAATCAGATCAAAAAGCTTTTTAGCATCTTCATGATTTCTATGCCTATAAACATTCAGATATTCATCAGACTCGAACCAATTTTCAAACCAATCTGCCATTTATATAACTATTCTCCCTAATACAGCCCGGCCAACTGTGGCTTCATCCGCAAATTCAAGATCGCCTCCAATCGGCAGACCTCGTGCAATTCTGGTTACTTTAATATCCATCTCTTTTATTCTTTTTGCTAGATATAATGCAGTTGTTTCACCTTCTGTATCCGGGTTCAGTGCCAAAATTACTTCCTTAATAGTAATATTATTTAACCTTACCATCAACTCATTAATTTTCAAACTTTCAGGAGTAACCCCCATAAGAGGATTTAGGACACCGCCTAAAACATGATATGTACCTGAATACTCATTAGTCTTTTCGATGGCAATAACATCACTAACTTCTTCTACTACACAAATTATAGATTTATCACGTTTGTTGCTTCTGCAAATATCACATTCATCGTCTTCAGAGAGGTTAAAGCAATTCTTACATAAATGTAATTTTGATTTCAATCCTTCTAAAGCCAGAACAAGGCTTTTTACTTTATCATCATCAGATTTGAGGATGTTCAGAGCCAATCTGAATGCTGTCTTCTTTCCAATGCCGGGGAGTTTGCTTAATTCATCTACAGCATTTTGCAGTGTTTCAGGAATTTGCAATTTTAAAATCCAGGGATATTTAGTCCGGGAGGCATCATACCCTTAGTAATTTTTCCCATTTCTTCTTCTGCCATTTTAGCCGCAGACTCCAAAGCTTTATTCACAGCAGCTACAACTAAATCTTCTAATATCTCTTTTTCATCCGGATTTATTACTTGTGCATCTATCTCTATTGATACTAATTCTTTATTACCATTTGCAGTTGCTTTTATAATGCCGCCGCCGGCTTCTTCTGTTACAGTTTTATTTACCAAATCCTCTTGAACTTTTTGCATTTCTGCCTGCATTTTTTGTACTTGCTTAAGCATTCCCTGCATGTTTTTCATTAATATCTCCGATTTTTAGATTTCTATTTATTATTTTTTTTTGCAAATATAATATATTAAATTGATTTATTATACTTTTATTTTCTACATTTGTTAGTTTAAGTAAAAAATTTTTGGTAAATCTTTCAAATGAATAATATGTACAGTACTTTTTTATGGATATTTGATGCGAAATAATGTATTTAGCATACGTGAGTACCCTGATTTTATTGCTCTTCCAGGCTATAACAAGCTTAAAAGTAAGAACTTAGGTGAAAAATTTGCTCTCATTAATTCTTTTTTCTTTGATTATTTAAAGGAGTTCCACATTCCCGTTGGCTATATTAAACCAGCGGAAAAAAATTCTCTTAAATTTTTCAATTATGTACAGTTTCCGTTTAGTATTAAGATTCTTAATATTGTGGATTCAAGAAATTCAAAATTAACTGTAAAAAAAGAAGGAGAGCTGTTAAATTTACCTATTTTTGAGATATATTACCTTGGCGAAACTGATTATTTAATTTCTGAAAGTCATCTAATCGCTTTTGATTTATGCACTATTGAGGAGATAAAAATAATTAATAGATTATGTTCAAAAATAAACGCCGTTTTGAAGTCTTTCTTTGAAAGAAGGAATTTACTTCTGGCTGAAGTTACATGTACTTTTGGTAAAAGGGACTCAAAAATTATTTTAGTGGATGATTTTACGCCAAAAAGTTTAAAAATTTATTCTCTGGAACCGAATGTTCAAAATCTTATTGACCCTTATAGTATTACTACTTCAGATAGATTAAAAAAATATACAGACCAACTTATAAATATAATGAGTAACTAATGTTTACAAAATATGGATATTTTACAATAGGCATAGTGTCTATTTTTTCTTTAATTATTATTGCCATAAGTACTTTTTTTATTGGCAATACCTATGTTAAAATCTTTTTAATTGCCGCTGCAGTGTTGTTCATGGCTTTTACTTTATATTTTTTCAGGGACCCTGAACGAACTACACCAGTGAACGAAAATGCAATAATATCTCCTGCAGACGGTAAGGTCCTGTTTATTAAAGATGTAGTTGATAATAAATATGTTAACGAAAAGTGCAAACAGATTTCAATTTTCATGTCCCCCTTTAATGTTCACGTAAATAGGATTCCTATTTCAGGCAAACTGGAATATTTTAAATATTATAAAGGCAAATTTTTTGCTGCATTTGATGATAAAGCTTCTACTGAAAATGAGAGAGCTGAATATGGTATTAATTCTGCAAATGGAAAAATGATGTTTACGCAGGTTGCCGGATTTATGGCCAGAAGACTTGTCTATGCAATAAAACAAAGTGATTCTGTTAAAGTGGGTGATAGATTTGGAATGATTAAATTTGGCAGCAGAGTTGACGTTGTTGTGCCGGAAAAATGGGTACCTAAAGTAAAGCAAGGCGATGCAGTTACTGCAGGTGTTACTATTCTTTTTGAATTAAAGTAAATTATATGTATAAAATTAGACTAACTCCTTCAATTATCCCGAATATGTTCACTGCAATGAATATGTTTTCAGGATTTTTATCAATTATATTTGCTGCAGATGGTAACTACTTTGTAGCCTCATGGCTTATTATTATTGCCGCTGTCTTTGATGCGTTGGATGGTGCAATGGCACGACTTACTAAATCTTGCAGTGAAATTGGCGTAGAACTTGATTCTCTCTCAGATGCAATAAGTTTTGGAACTGCCCCTGCTTTCCTAATTTACTCTGCTTATTTTCATAAGAATCCTTACTTTGCCGATAATCTATCCTTTGCAATTATAATAAGCTCACTTTTAATGATTTCAGGCGGATTCAGGCTTGCAAGATTTAATGTGCAGCTAACCGGCTTTGATAAAGCATATTTTAAAGGGCTCCCAATTCCTTCATCGGGAATTGCAATAGCAGCTTTTATTTTAGCTTACTATGATAAGATAACTCTTTTCGGATCACTAAATATTTTTGTTATTCCGTTAATCTTGGTTCTATCTTATCTTATGGTAAGTAATATTAAATATGATACGGCCCCTAAATTGACTCTTAAGGGAATAAAAGAAAAACCTTTTTTTGCTGTTATTTTATTTTTATCTTTGGTGATGTTATTTTTTAGCAAATCTGTTTATGTCAGCCTTTTCTTCTTTTTTATTTTTATGATACTATTCGGCATAATCAGATATGTTTTTTCATATTTTCAGAAAATATTTGCAGCCAATAAATAATCTAAATTAAAAGGAATTAAATTGTTCAAAGTACAAGTAATAATAAAGAGAAGACCTTCAATATTAGATCCTCAGGGCAAAGCAGTAGAAAAAGGTGCTTTCAATATGGGTTTAACAAACATTAAAGATACCAGGATAGGCAAATTTGTTGAGTTTGCCGTTGAAGCAGTTAATAAGGAAGAAGCAGTAAAAGAAATTGAAGAGTATTGCCATAAGCTATTATCTAACCCTATAATGGAAGATTATGAATATACTATGGAAGAAGTATTATGAAGCCAAAGTTTGGTGTTGTAGTTTTTCCAGGTTCCAACTGTGACCATGACGCTTATTATGCCCTTAAAAAAGATCTCGGCTTTGATGTCAGTTTTTTATGGCACAAAGATAAAGACCTTCAATCATCAGATGTAATTATTTTACCCGGTGGTTTTTCTTACGGAGATTATTTACGATCAGGCGCCGTTGCCCGTTTTTCCCCGATTATGAATTCAGTTATAGAATTTGCAAATAAAGGCGGCATTGTAATTGGTATTTGCAATGGTTTTCAGGTTTTAGTAGAAGCCGGTTTATTACCCGGTGTTTTATTGAAAAATAATTCACTTCAATTTATTTGTAAAGATATTTACCTTAAAGTTACAAATAAAAATACCATTTTTACTAAAGGTATCCCTGATAAAATTATCAAGATACCAATTGCACATGGTGAAGGTAATTACTTTGCTGAGACGGCGACTATTTCAGAATTAAATGATAATAATTTAATTGCTTTTAAATATGTTGATGCTGAGGGCAATGAAACTGTTGAGGCTAACCCAAACGGCTCTATTCAAAATATAGCCGGCATTGTAAACAAACAAGGAAATGTTTTAGGAATGATGCCGCACCCCGAGAGAGCTTGCAGCAGTATGTTAGGCAAAACTGACGGTGTTTTTATTTTTAAATCATTAGTAAGTGAATTATTAAGTTAAGAGGCAAATATGTTTGGAAATCTTGGAACCGGTGAACTAATAATTATAGTATTAGTACTAGTACTTCTTTTTGGAGCTAAAAAAATTCCTGAACTTGCTCAGGGTCTGGGCAAAGGTATGAAGGAATTTAAAAAATCTCTCAAAGACGTTGAAGACGAAATAAAATCAGAAGATTCAAAAAAAGAATCTAAATAAAATAAGTTATTCTATTGGCAGCTACTTACTCGAATTTTTTTAGCAAACTTAATAAAATTAAGAATAGAGAAATTTCTCTACCAGAAAATGTTGAGTTTTTCTTAGACCAGATAAATCTAAAAAAAAATCTTAATGCTTTTAGTTTTGTTTTTGGAGAAGATGCTTTGTCTAATGCTAAAAAAATAGAAGATAAAATTTTAAATAATTCTCACGGAAAATTAGCAGGGTTAGTAGTTGCCATTAAAGATGTTCTTGCCGTTAAGGACAAACCGCTTACCTGCTCGTCAAACATTTTAAAAAACTTCACTTCTGTTTATACAGCAACCGCAGTCCAAAAATTGATAGATGAAGATGCAATTATTATTGGCAAAACAAATTGCGATGAATTTGCGATGGGCTCTTCAAATGAAAATTCAGCATACGGACCGGTATTAAATCCTGTCGATGCAACCAGAGTTCCAGGAGGTTCCAGTGGCGGCTCTGCTGCTGCTGTTGCCGGCGGATTGTGTGATGCTGCACTAGGCACTGACACTGGCGGATCAATAAGGCAGCCTGCTGCATTCTGCGGAATCGTTGGTCTTAAACCATCTTATGGCAGAGTATCAAGATTTGGGCTGACTGCTTTTGCATCTTCTTTTGACTCTATTGGTCCTTTCACAAATAACATTACAGATACTGCTCTTATAATGGAAGTCTTGGCCGGCACTGACAGAAAGGATAACACTTCTGCACCTGTTCCCGTACCTGTATACTCAGACCATTTAAAAGCCAATGCTCCTCTTACCATAGGGATACCTAAAGAATTTTTCATTGGATTGAATAAAGAAATCTTTGATGCCATTTACCGGACTATTGACAGACTAAAAGAAAAGAATTATAGAGTAGTTGAAATTGATTTGCCAAATACTCAATATACTATTGCTGTGTATTATATTTTAACTATGGCTGAAGCTTCTTCAAATTTATCCCGCTATGATGGAATAAGATATGGGGAAAGAAGTGCAGATTATAAAGACATTGATGAATTGTATAGGAAGACAAGATCTGAGGGATTTGGTAAAGAAGTAAAACGGAGAATAATGTTAGGCACTTACGTGCTTTCTTCCGGTTACTATGATGCTTATTATAACAAGGCGCAAAAGGTTAGACGCTTAATTAAAAACGACTTTTCAAATGCTTTTAAGAAAGTGGATGTAATTTTTTCCCCGACTACACCATACACAGCTTTTAAATTAGGAGAAAAAGTTGCAAATCCGCTGGATATGTATCTGGGAGACATCTATACTACTTCTGCCAATCTTGCCGGAATACCTGCAATAAGTATCCCTGTAGGCAAAGACAAAGACGGCTTGCCTATTGGGCTTCAAATAATGGCTAATTCTTTTAATGAAGAAAAACTTATGCAGATAAGCAATTTAATACTAAGTTGATATTATTATATATTTGCATCACTAATTCAGCCTGTTATTAAATAAAATTATTCTGAAATGAAGAACGCCTGGAAAAATATTTTTTCTAATAAATTACTATTATGGGAATTTATCCTCAGCACAGCAATATTAGCAATCCTTTTATTTACTCTGACACATTTCTTGAATTATATAGAAGCAAGAAGCGGAGCAACATTTAGCGACCCAATCTTAAATTTATTCAAGCCCATCGACTTAACCTGGCTAATATTTATAATTATATATGGTTCACTAATAACAGCTCTTGTATATTTAATCCGGATGCCCCTTCTACTGATTAAGGGGATTCAGCTTTATTCTTTAATGGTGTTTATAAGAATGGTTGCAATGTATCTTTTACCGCTTGAACCGCCAAGCGATATGATAACGCTTATAGATCCCTTTGTAGAGTATTTTGGCACCGGGAGTACTTTAACTAAAGATTTATTCTTTTCGGGACATACCGCCACTCTATTTATTCTATTTTTAGTATGCGAAAAGCGTGTACTGAAAACTATTTTCCTTACTGCTACTATAATAATAGCGGTATCCGTCATATTACAGCATGTGCATTATACAATTGATGTATTCTCTGCATTATTTTTTACTTTTGCTATTTTCAAGATTTTAGGATATGTTAGGAACGGTTTTTTAAAACATTTTGGAAACAGAGACTTGTATTGAAAATATTTAGACAATATTGCCAAAAAATAAACGCTCCTAAAAATTCTTTTTACAAATTAGTATATCTAATTTCAGGGATTATGCTAATTTTAATTGGTATTACAGGTCTTATTATCCCAATTTTGCCCGGATTTTTAGCAATTATACCAGGATTTTATTTGACCACTCTTTCTTCTAAAAGAATTAAAAATCGCGTTATACGTGTAAAATTTTTAAAAAAGCTACTTGCCGAAAACGAAACATAATTAAACTGTAAATTATGAAAAAATGCTTGTACTTAATTTGCATTTTACTGCAAATTCAATTGTTCGCACAACACCCAGCCATTGATACTATCTCCAGCAATCCTATTATTAAACACAGCCAATTTGGGTACTATGCAGAGATTTGCGAAACAGGAACTACTGTACTTGATATTAACTCAGGAAACAGCCTGGCCCCTGCTTCCGGGCTTAAGACTGTAACTTCTGCAATTGCACTAAACTTACTTGGAGAAAATTATACATTCAAAACACACTTCTATTACTCCGGGGCCTTGCAAAAGGATGGCGTTTTAGAAGGCAATATTTATATTCAAGGCGGAGGAGATCCGACTCTTGGTTCCAATCTTGTTTCATCGTCACCAAGTTTAGACAGCCTGACGAAGATATTTATTTCTGCCTGTAAAAAAGCCGGGATTAACAAAATAAACGGCGCCGTTATTGCCGATGACTTACTTTTTGACGGGAATTCAACTCCGGATTATTATCCATATATTGATATGGGCAACTATTATGGAGCAGGGACTTCTGCTTTATCTCTTAATGATAATTTATACTTTGCCTATTTCCAGCCGGGAAAAGAAGGTGAAGCAGCTAAACTGTTAAAGACACAGCCCGAAATGCACGGAATAGAATTTACTAATTATATGCTAACAGGTAAGCCTGGCTCGGGAGATAACGGATACATATATTCAGCACCATATTCAAATATTGCAATCATCAGAGGCACAGTCCCCGCCGGTGTAAGTGAGTTTTCAATTAGAGGAGCTGTACCAGATCCGGCACTATTTGCAGCAGATTATTTTTCCCGTGCACTTTTATCAGCCGGAGTAGGAGTTAGTAAGGCTTCTTCAAAGTTATCAGCTAAAATAAACTACTCAGGAATGAATAATTTTTTAACTATTACTTCACCAAAGCTAAAAGAGATTGTATACATAATAAATAAACGAAGTTTTAACCTTTATGCAGAAACTGTTCTAAAGGATATTGCTGTTTATAAAAAAGGTATTGGAAACACAGATTCCGGTATTGATATAATATATAATTTTCTTGATTCAGTTAAAATAAATCGGGAAGGTGTACATTTATTTGATGGCTGCGGATTATCAAGAGCCAACTGTGTAACACCTAGATTAATGGCCAAATTGTTATCATATAATACAAAACAGGGTATGTTTAATGCATTTTATAACTCCCTGGGAATTGCAGGAGATCCAAACGATATAAGTTTTTACACAAAATATGGAACAGGGACCCCAATAGAAAAGAATGCCCGGATTAAATCCGGATTTATTAACCTTGTAAGAAGCCACAGCGGTTACCTTCGGGCTAAATCAGGCAAGTTAATATCATTTAGCCTTATTACAAATAACTACGATACTGCTCTAAAGAATATTGATGAACTGCATAAACAAATCATGATAAAGCTATTTAATGAGAATTAAGAAATTAAGATAACCTGTAAATCAAATAACAGTTTTATGCCCCTAATACTTTTTCATAGTATCTTTCATACCATGGAACGACAATGTTCTTATCAAAATTTGCCAGGACTCTGTTTCTTGCGCTTTGAGAAAACATACTATGTCTCTTATCATTAGTAAGCAGCTCAACCACATACTTTGACATTCTGTCAATATCACCTATTTCAGCTATAAAACCTGACTCATTATGCCTTATAAGTTCTGGAAGCCCTCCAACACTTGAACTAACCACCGGGATTCCGCAAGACATTGCCTCCAGAGCAGCAAGGCCGAAACTTTCTGATTGAGATGGAATCAAGAAAACATCTGCTGCATTTAACAATTCCACCAGAGCATCCTGTTTGCCAAGGAATTTAACACTTTCATAAACACCAAGTTCACGGCTTAATCTTTCGCATTCTGAACGGTCAGGTCCATCACCTATCAAAAGAAGCTTTGCCGGAACTTCTTTTATCACTTTTTCTAAAATACGAATAGTATCTGAAACCCTCTTGACCTGTCTGAAATTTGAAGTATGGATTAAAATCTTTTCTCCGTTTGGCGCAATTGTCTGTTTAAGTAAATCCGCATTTTCAGGTTTATATACATTAGTGTCAACAAAGTTAGGTATAACCTCTATTTCTTTTTCAATATTGTAATTGATAATAGTCTTTTCTTTTAAAAAACGGGAAACTGCGGTAACGCCATCGCTTTTTTCAATACTGAACTTAACTAGCGGCAGAAAAGATGGTTCAAGCCCTACTAAAGTAATATCTGTACCGTGTAAGGTTGTAATAACTTTTAAGTCTTTTTTGCCTTTTAACATTTCCTTAGCTAAAAATGCGCTGCTTGCATGTGGTATGGCATAATGAACATGGAGCAAATCCAGTTTTTCAAATTCTGCCACTTCTACCATTTTACTTGCCAATGCCAATGAATATAACGGGAACTCAAATAGAGGGTAACTGCTCATTTCGACCTCATGGAAATAAATATTTTCCATAAAATGATGCAGCCTAAATGGTAATGCATAGCTGATAAAGTGTATTTCATGCCCTTTTAAGGCTAATTCTTTCCCCAGTTCAGTAGCAATTGCCCCTGATCCTCCATATGTTGGATAGCATGTAATTCCTATTTTCATAACTTTGTTTTATTTTTGTAAAGGTTTTAATTTTTATTAAAGATTATAACGTCAAATATATAAGATTTTTAGTGAAATGCATATTGCATGTGATTGATGAAGGCATTTGAACAATGAAGTTATTTGAGTCTATTAAAAATATTAG
>JAUZPC010000520.1 GCA_030706105.1 Bacteroidota bacterium
ATCTATTTACGGATGTTTGACGTGGATTGGGATGCCGTTTCAAATTCGGTGCTTCCTGCCGGAGATGCCATTATTGAAACAAGGTACGTAAAGGGAGTTGAAATCATTCCGGTTGTGTTTATTACTAACAGAACCTTGCTTAATATACCTGACTCCTTAATCTCAGATTTAGCGTATAAGATTAAGACAAAAGTAATGTTAAAAGGAGAAAAACTTCCGGATAATAAATTTAAGGAACTACAAATAGACTGTGACTGGTCGGAAAAGACAAAGGATAAATACTTTTCTCTTTTAAATTTATTAAGAGGCTTTATTAAGCCAAATATTGTTTCGGCTACAATCCGTCTTCATCAGGTTAAGTATTTCAAAAAAACCGGAGTCCCGCCGGCAGATAAGGGAATGCTGATGTTTTACAATATGGAAGATGTCCGCGATATCAATGCCGGGAACTCAATATTTAATGAAGAGATTGCAAAAAATTATTTGTATAATTTTAATAAATATCCTTTACGCCTGGATGTGGTTTTGCCTGCGTTTAGCTGGGCTGCCGTATATGAAAACGGAAGACTTGTAAATCTTGTGAACAATATCAGTGCTGACCAACTAAAATTTAACTATGATTACAAGGAAATTAAGGAAAAACAATATATTTGTAAAACAGATAATATCATAAATGGAGTTTTGTTTAAGGCAAACTCAATTGTAAAAATTGAAGATGTATCCCCTGAGACGACAGAGAAAGCTGCTTCAATTATATTAGGGTATATAAGGAAAGAAAACCTGACAGTATCAATATTTCATTTTACTCAAAAAATGGTGCAAAGCTATGACAAAAAGAAACTTGAAAATATTTTTTCTAATTTTAATTAGTATTACCGGCATATTTATTGGCTATAAAAAGGCAGCAAGCTGTACAATAAGTTTTGAAGGCGATGACCGGTATGTTAATGTGTTTGATAAATCCTTATTTAATCTGCCTGACCTGAAACCATTTTTCTTAAGTTCACACGCTTTTGCCGACAGGGATGAACGGGACATTGAGAAATCCGCATTCCATAATTTGAATAAATGGGCGGAATATGCAAAGAATAATGCCACTATAGATGATATAGAAGCAGTTGTTTACGCAGCATCACTGGATACTCTAAAACTAATTCATAAAGCGGTAGCTGATAACAGTATTGGTATGCTCCCTGAAGGATATAAGAGTAATTCATTCGTTAAATATCTTTTTGAAAATAAGAAAAAAGAAGCTGCAGAGTATCTTGTTTTTGCTAAAAGGTGCGAGCCTCAGGTCTCATATTATGATACGTGGAGTGAGCACAGTCCCGATTCGGCACTAAAAATCAGTCTTTTTAGAGAAGGACAAAAATACTGCCGGGAGTACCATTCCAGATTTATTAAAGACCGGTATGCTTACCAGACTATACGCCTTGCCCATTATAAACAACAATATGAGACTGCTGTTAACTTATACAACAGGTATTTCGGTAGCTCAGTCAGTACTGATTTAATAAGTAACTGGGCTTTGGCACATAAGGCCGGGGCATTAATGTCACTGGGTAAAATACCGGAAGCCAATTTGCTTTTTGCTAAGGTGTTTGACAAATGCGAAAGCCGGCGCAAGCAGGCAGTACTCAGCCTGAAATTAAAGGATGAGGAAATAATAAACAAAACACTAAAGTTATGCAGAGCTCCGCAGGAAAAAATATTAGTATATACTTTATCAACATATAACAATAATATTAAGGCTGTAAACTCTCTGGAAAAAATTTACAAAATTGATTCACGCTCTAAGTATTTGGAGCTTCTGCTGCAGAGAGTGGTAACGGAGTATGAAAGGCAGACAATTCCTCTTAGAGAGGATATGTATTTCAAGAATTATTTGTCTCTGAATCGGAATATCGTTAACGATATCGACTCCGGCAATATAATTGATAAGAATAAAGCATATGATTTAATTTGCAAAATTGCAGTGAGCAAAAAAGTCCATAATCCTTATTTGTGGAACTTCGCTGCCGGTTACATGGCTGCACTCCAAAATAAATATGAAGAAGCCATGAAGTTTTATTATGAGGCAAAGAGAGATTGCCCTAAAAATGATTATTCTTACATAAAAAGGATACAGGCTGCCGAGACAATCGCCAAAATAAATAATCAGGGAAAAATTGATAAAGAGTTTGAAGCCTTGATTCTTCCTGACTTAAAACTCATTGATAACTTACGATCCACTGAAAAAT
>JAUZPC010000521.1 GCA_030706105.1 Bacteroidota bacterium
TAATTTTACGATTATAGAAAAAATCGGGTACTTTTGAAAAACCTTGACGGAAATACTGATGTTCAGTTATCCGCGAAGGCGGATTTAGTTCAACACCACCCAAAGCACACCCGCCTTCGGCAGGCGCGCTCTGGCTTCCCGTTAGCCCTAATCGTAGAGCGCGTAGGTTTAGTTTTCTGCAATTGGTTGAGTAAGAGAAATATAATGCACTCCTAACCTGTGCTGATTTGTTTAGTAAATATTCGGTAACGGATGATATCTGGATTGTGGTGACTTGCAAATTTTATGTCCGTTCAAAGTATGCAAGTTTAAAAGTTGGTACAATCGAAAAATAAGACATTCTGCACTTAGGAATCTGATTGTTGAAGAGTTCTGGGAGCAGTATGAAATGAGTAAGGATTTAATTATTAATGTAGCTTAACTTTTTGTGCGGAATTAATTAGTAAGTCCAAATTTAATTTTTATATAATGACACTACAAAACCTAACTTGAGTGTTTAATATGTTACGGAAATTTAAAAAATGATTTATTATGAGTGAAAAAAAAAGCAGAAATCGATTATTGCAAATGCAGAGTAAGGATAAAAAGCAATTAGTCGAAAAGAAAAAAAATGTTGTAAAAGTTGAGCTTCCAATAAGTAAAGGTGTATTTGTGGAGGCTTTGTCTGGAACTACTGGCGGTGCATTAATTGGAGCTGCATTTGGAGTTTTTGGCGGTATTGCAGGTGGATTAATTGGTGGTGCAATTTCTGGATATTCTGGTTATCATACTCGATTATTGGCTGCTAATAGAGGTAAGAAATCTATAAAAAGTATTAAAGTTCAAAAAAATAGAGGGAGGGTGTGATATGTTTACGACATGGTTTGTAATAATTTTTGGAGCGTTGTTAATGATTGTATATATAATCTGGTTAATAGCATCAGGGAAATTTAAACAATTGAATATTGCTGATGCAGGAAGTATATTCTTTCAAGGCTCTTCAATAATCGGTGGTTTAAAACTAATGGTTACGACATTTATTACGCAGTTTAATACTCCAACTAGTGAAATATCGGCAGATAAAGTCTATGTATTTTATGGAGGAATTTGTGTGATTTATATATCTATTGCGACGCTTTGTAATAAAGTGAGAGCTGTAAATGGTAATAAATCAGAGTAGTATATCCGATTTTTACAAAAAAACGACTAGGGCTAACACCACCCAAACCACAGGCTCCCACTCAGGCGCATATTCGCCTTCGCTCCGCCCGCGGTCTGGCTACCCGTTAGCAGCTAGCTTAGAACCGTAAACTCATGGACATACAAGCATTAAACAGAAAACAACTCAGAAAAAAACTGGAAATATTTAATCTTAAAAGCCTAAAGGTTGATAAAGTTATTCAACCATTTATGACTGATAATCTACATGGTAAGTATTGGATAGAACTTTATCAGGTTGGTAAATTTATTTCACTACTTGATGCCCCTTCTAAAATAGCAGAGAGAAGAGAAAGTCCAGATTTCATAATCTCTTATAATGATGAATGGATTGGGCTTGAACATGAATCAGTTAAGGACGAGAAAATTGCTTCAAATTTCCAATCAACCTCAGCTCTATTCGACGATGCAGCAATGGTATTTTCCGAAAAACACCCTGGCATCCATATTCTAGCAAATATTGAATTGAATGTTGATAGATTGGAATACAGAAAACATGAAAAATCTGCACTGATTGACATAATTGTTGATTATGTTTACAAATACTTATCTGATAACGAAGCTCTAAAACCCGATTTTATTTATGATATGAATGTAATGGATCATTCAATGGTTAGCTTTAATTATAATCCAGGAGTTCATAATATCAATCAATTAAATGGCGATAGACTATTAGCAGCTATTCATAAGAAGGAAAATAAGATTACAAAATATCAACAAAATACTAATATTCAAAAACAGTGGCTGTTATTGACAATTGGTACTTATTATCCTGATTCATTTGAATATATGGATACTACATCTCCAATTGAAGTCATATCTGATTTTGACAGAATCTACTTAATGGAAGACCTTCATGGAAAATTGTGGAGAATTAAATAAAAAAGCCAGCTGCTAATAAATAGCACTCTGAGCGGCCAGCAAGGCCCAGCGAGGAGTCGGCGTTGAACTACACACGCCGGTTCAGAGATATGCACTTATTGAGTGATTTGTTGTTTTTCCTGAAAGAGGAGAATGACAGCGATCTTTGACGTAA
>JAUZPC010000522.1 GCA_030706105.1 Bacteroidota bacterium
ATCAGCCATCCTGAAGGTTTTAATATCGGAGCAAATATAGGTAAAGTAGCCGGAGCCGGCATTGATGAGCATATTCATTTTCACATAGTACCCCGCTGGAATGGAGACACCAACTTTATGCCTGTTTTGGGTGAAGTAAAAATAATATCACAAGATTTGTTAGCAACAAAGAAAAAGCTTATAAAAGCTTACAAAAAATTAAGCCTCGCAAAGTAAGAATTGCTATTTTTTGCTATTTCTGTGATTAATAGTCCTTTTTTAATTAACTTAGAAAGTTATTACTAAGTATTTGGAACTTCCTTGAAAGATAAAGGATAAAAAGGTTATATTTAAAGTCGAAAAAATGAAATGTAATTATGATATTAGAATTGTTTAAATCAAAAATACACAGAGCAACAGTTACGCAGGCTGAGTTATATTATGAAGGAAGTATTACGATTGATAAAGCTCTGTTAAAAGAAGCGGATATACTACCGTTTGAAAAAGTTCAAGTAGTAAATGTAAATACAGGAAGCCGTTTAGAAACTTATGCCCTTGAAGGAGAAGAAAACAGCGGCATAATTTGTTTAAATGGTGCGGCAGCACGACTTGGTGCCGTAGGCGATGAAGTTATAATTATTACGTATGCTCAGATGACCGTTGAAGAAGCCAAAAAACATAAGCCGAACATAGTTCTTGTTGATAAGCAAAATAAAGTTGCTAAGAAATTGTAAGATTTTTAATCATTGATTTTTTAGATACTTTTATTTAATATTATGACTAATCTTTTGAGGATTGAAAAATGAAAAGAATTTTTGTTGTACTATTTATTTTGTTGTCCATTAACGGATTTTCTCAATTTAAAGATAATAGTTTTTCTCAACCGACTGTTAAAGACGGGCTTTTTGCCAAAGAAAATAACAGTTCGATATTCGGATTTTTGAATTCGGAAAATTTTCAGATGCGTCATTCTTTTAGCATGTCGTATGAATCAATGGGCAGTGATGGTTTGGCACTTAGTACGTATACGAACAGTATGTTCCTTAAGGTTGCGGATAATCTAAATATACAGTTGGACGCTACTTTAATGCATTCTCCTTATAATACTTTTAGTAAAAACGGCCAGAACAATTTCAGCGGTATTTTTATTAGTAAAGCTGCTGTTAATTATCGTCCATTTAAGGATGTATCAATTACCTTCCAATACAGAGGGATGCCCAATACGGGATTATATAACGCTTATAGAGGTTATTATAGTGGCTTTAACCGCGGTTGGGATAATGAATTTGATGATTCATTTTGGACCAGATGATAATATTTCATCTTATTTAGAAACAATAACAGAGTACAGTGAAGGAAAAAACCCAGGCAAGAAAGCCAAGTGAACAAAAGCCCCAGTCATCTGCATCAAATATTATTTTGAATATAGTAATTGGTCTTCTTGCTATTGTTATATTGTTTTTAGGATATACAATATTCCAGAGACTTAATCAGGACAGTAAAAAAACCTCCCAGATTCAAGCTCAAGACGCAGCTAAAAAGGAAAAGCCCTCTCAAGTAATTCAAGTAGAAGTTCTAAATGGATGCGGCACTTCGGGTACCGCAGATAAATTTACGGACTTTTTAAGAAATAAAAACATAGATGTTGTGCAGTCCGGTAATTATTTAACGTTTGACGTTGAAAACACTTTAATTTTAAACAGGACAGGCAATAAGGCTAATGCCAGAAAGGTAGCTGATATTCTTAATATTGATTATAAAAATATTGTTGAACAAAAGAACGACGACTACCTTTTAGATTTATCTATTGTTGTAGGAAAAGACTATTATAAACTTAAACCATATAAATAAGGAGCAAAGTGGAATCTAGGAAACTTGCAGACGAAATCTCTTCATTAATTTTTTCTAAAAAAGGATACGATGTAAAAATTATAGACTTAAGAGATGTAACTACACTGACCGATTTTTTTGTTATATGTTCTGCTGATTCGGATACACAGGTAAAAGCCATTGCCGATGAAGTTGATAAGAGGTTACGTGATGACGGTATTAAAAGTTGGCATAAAGAAGGCTATAGAGCCCTGAATTGGGTTTTGCTGGATTATGTTGATGTTGTTGTACATGTATTCAAAAAAGACGCCCGGGAGTTCTATAGTTTGGAAAAATTATGGGGTGATGCACCAATGTATGAAGCTATAGATCCTTTATTGAAAGCAGTAGAAAAGAAAGCGAGAAAATCTCCTGTAA
>JAUZPC010000523.1 GCA_030706105.1 Bacteroidota bacterium
AAAATCTATATCCTGAATTTTTCCGCTCTTATAACAGTATGTATTTATTTCACCGGTTTGAGAATATCCGCCGGTCAACCGGGAGAAATACACAATAATAATTTTATTGCTTGTACCTTTTTGAGACAAAAATTTTATTTGGGGCGGTTCGTTTATTGTAGGTTCAGGCCTTAATTGCCAGGAAAAATCCTTATAAACAGAAACTTCACTTGTGCCGATACGTAAAAGCAATTCACCCTTAAAATCTGAGTTGTTGCTGGATTTATACACAAGGTTTATATCAGTCATTCTACCATTGCCGGTAATATCATTTTTGTAATGCTTTACCATTGTTTCCAATCCGCTGCTGCTGCTTAAATCATATTTATCTAATTTGCTGTCGTACTTTATGTTTTCCCACAGCTTGGAACTGTCTCCCCAAAGCTCATACAAAGTATTTTGTCCGTCGAAGTGGACTAAATTGTCCTTTATAGAGATTAATAAAGGTTTAGCACCATTGAATATCAGTTTATAATCATATTTTTTAAAATCATATCCGTTAATAAGTTTTGCTCCGGCTGGGGAATCGGGTTTTACTTCAACTGCTTTCGCCAGAAGGTCTGCAATTACGTCGGTCAGTACGCTGGATGCATTGTATTGAGTGCCGCCTTTTTTTACAATTTGTAATGAATGGGATGTATCAAACAGGGTATTCAATGCATCTATTTCTTTACTCTCATCATAGCCAACACCATAGACGCCTTCAGTGACGGAAGAAGTACTGCCTGTTTTGGATGAGGTGGGTGAATTCCCTGGCTTGACAGTATTGGAAACTGTATTTTTACTGCTACATGATGTCAGTATTAATAAAATCGACAATAAAATTAATAAAGTTTTGGTAAATTTCAACATTGTATCTTGCCCCCGTAAAAGAATTTAATTATGCTCATAATTAATATTTTACATTATCTTAAATATATTATAAAGAATAAATTTAAATTTTAGAATTGAAATAAGTAATTTTTACAGAAATTTTAGAATTTTTTAAATAAAACTGTTGTCAAAATTTCTTTTTTAGTTATTATTATTATATAATTATATAATTATGTAATATATTTTAAAAAATTCATTTACATGAGTAATGCAAATTAGGGGGAAAATATATGAAGTATTTTATTGGAGTAGAACTTGGAGTTAAAAACATTATTGTGGGCGTAGTGGATAAATACGGCAGGCTTATCAGAAAGGAATCTATACCGACGCAAAAGGAAAGACATTATACAGAAATTGTAAAGGATGTAAGCATGCTAATTACTACTGTTCTTGATAAGGAAGGAATAGAAAAAAAATATGTAAAATATGTTGGTGTCGGGAGTCCGGGCACACCAAATGTAATGAAGGGTACTATTGTCAGGAACTATACACTGAATTTTCACAATACACCAATAAAAACCGAACTTGAGAAGTATATTAATTTGCCTGTTATTGTTGAAAATGATGCAAATTGTGCTGCGTTGGCCGAAAGTGTTGCCGGAGCGGCTGAAGATATAGACTATTCTGTTTTGATCAGGGTTGGTACAGGATTAGGCGGCGGAATTATTATAAATAATAAAATATACAGCGGCTTTAACTATGCCGGAGCAGAATTGGGACATATGGTGGTATCGCTTAATGGTGAAAAATGTACGTGCGGCAGAAATGGTTGCTGGGAGGCTTATGCATCTGCTACTGCACTTATAAAGCAAACAAAAGCGGCAGCAGAGAAAAATCCAGATTCTTTAATCAATACCCTTGTTGAAGGTGACTATTCAAAACTTGTTGAAAATACTGTTTTTGAAGCAGCCAAAAAGGGAGATCAAACTGCAAAGGATGTTGTATCAAGGTATTTATTATATCTTGCAGAAGGAATTGTAAATATAATTAACATACTTCAGCCAGAAGTCATAATAATAGGCGGTGAAATAAGCAAGGAAGGGGACGCTTTAATTAAACCGCTTAAAGAATTGGTTGCAGAAAGGGTTTACTGCCAGGAAGTCCGCCAGACGGAATTCAAGACAGCACAGATGGGGGGCGCTTCGGTTGTAATCGGTGCAGCCATGCTCGGGCTTTATAAGAATATTGCTTCATAATATGAATAGTCTGTATTTTGTATGCAAAAAATGTGCGAATAAAACCACTTTTTTAAGATAAAATAGCAAGTTAAAAACTTGCTGTTTTTGTTCATTATGGTGATAATATTTATA
>JAUZPC010000524.1 GCA_030706105.1 Bacteroidota bacterium
AAGGAGTAATTAAAGGTAAGGCCGTTTACATTGATGCGAAAACGGAAGCCGACCTGGAAAAATATAAAGGGAAGTTAAAAGGAGCCATTGTTTTTGTATTACCCGTACCAAATTTAAAACTAAATTATGAACCTTTTATTAAAAGATATAATGATGCTGATATTAAAAAATTTACAGAAGCGGTAATTCCATCCGATGAAGAAAAGAAAAAGGAAAAAGAATTAAAAGAATCGAATGAGAAGATTACTCTTGAATATTTCAGATTCGCTAATAAAAGAATTGAATTCTGCATGAATGAAGGTGCAGCAGCCATTGTTGAATATGGAGGAAGACTATATGGAACAAATCAGGGGTTAAGCGCACTTTTACCGGTACAGCTTACAAGCATAGACGAGTTGTTTTATGCAGCTTCAAAACCTAAAGCCCCTAAAACACTTCCGCAAATATTACTCTCTCTTGAACAATACGATAGTATAATACGTACATTAAAATGCGGGATTGAGGTTAACTTAGAAGTTGATGTTGAAGTTGAAAACGATAAAGTCCGCAAAGGTCAAAATGTAATTGCAGAAATTCCGGGCACTGACTTAAAGAATGAAATAGTAATTATTGGCGCACATATAGATACACAAGGCCCCAGCATTGGGGCTACAGATAATGCAGCCGGTGTTGCAGTATGCATGGAAGCGATGAGATTACTAAAGCAGATTGGCGCGCAGCCGCGCAGAACTATCCGCATCTGCTTATGGGGCGGGGAAGAGCAGGGCTATCTTGGCTCTAAGGAATATGTGGCCAAACACTTTACAGCCAATCAAAGCAATGAAAAATGTTATATGTATTTCAATACCGATAATGGTGCGGGTAAGTTTCGTGGAATATATATGGAAGAGCGTTCTGATTTAGTTCCTGTAATGAAAAAATGGTTTGATAAAGTTGATATGAATTTGATTACAACAATTTCCAAAACAATGAACACCGATCATGAGTCATTTAACGAAAAGGGTATCGCGGGTTTTCAATTCATTCAGGATATGCTTGATTACTACAGAATCTATCATACGAATATGGATCGAATAGAAAGAATTCCATTGGAAGATGCAAGAGATAATGCCATCATTATGGCGGGCCTGGCATATCTTGCAGCCGTTGAATAAAATTAGTAACAGGAACTATTCATTAAATAAAAGCAAGCGAGAATAATAATGAATACTAAAAATTTCATAAGTGCAATTATCATAGTTTTTCTATTGACGGCAAATAACTTATTTAGCCAGACCAATGTTTTAAATACTCAGGCAATAAGCGGGCTGAAAGACCTTGACTCGTTTGTTGATTCTGCAATGAAAAAGTGGAATGTCCCCGGACTTGCCATAGGGATTGTAAAAGACGGTAAGGTAATATACTGCAAAGGATATGGCTACAGAGATTTAAAATCCAAGGATAAAGTAACAACTAAGACCTTATTTTCCATTGCCTCATCTACAAAATCATTTACTGCTACTGCAGCGGCATTAATTGTGGATGAAAAGAAAATGAGTTTTGATATTCCTCTTAAAACATATTTCCCTGATTTTCAGATGTACGACTCTTCTGCTGCCAATAAAATTACTTTGCGGGATCTATTAACACACCGCACAGGGATACCGCGGCAGAAATTCTTTAGCCTTAACACCCCGCCGACCAGAAAAGATGTACGCGCAAGCATGAAATACTTTGAACCTAATTTTGATTTCAGGTATATGTTCCAATATTGTAATGAAACATATACCGTTGCCGGCGACATGATAGCCGAAAGAGCAGGGACTACCTGGGAAGAGTTAATAAAGAAAAGACTTCTTGACCCAATCGGGATGAGCAGCACAATATTTTCATATAAGGACCTCAAAGGTAAAACTGATTATGCAAAGCCCTATATTGATTGGGCAGATACCCCTGAAGAAATGGACTACCATGATGCGGATATTCTTGGCCCTGCAGGATGCATAATAACTAATGCAGAAGACCTTACTAAATGGGTATTATTTAACCTGAATGCAGGCAAGGTTGGTGATGTTCAGATTATAAATCCCAAAAGATTAAAGCAGATTCAATCCCCTCAAATTGTTGTTCCAATTCCACAGAGCTATAAGGAAGTTTCTCACGAAGATTATGGAATGGGATGGTTCATAGATTATTACAGAGGCTTTTTACATATAAATCACGGCGGAGT
>JAUZPC010000525.1 GCA_030706105.1 Bacteroidota bacterium
CTCATGGCTTCATTATATGTTAACAGGGGAATAGCAGATAGCTTAGGTACCCCTTTAATTTCAATACGTGTACCGCCTTCAACTGAAACATTAACATCTTCTCTTGCAGCTCCAATACCTGTTCTTACTTTACCTGTGCTTCTTACTAACCTTCTACAAATTTCGCCTACTTCAGCAACTTCAATTGGAGTCCGCATTTCAGGACCCGTTACAGTTTCAATTAGAGGCATCCCAAGACGGTCGGTTTTATAAACTCTTTGATGCCCGATATCGCTTACCTCACGGCACGAATCCTCTTCTATGGAAAGCTGAATAATATTAATTTTTTTATCTTTATAAGGGATCTGCCCGTCTAAGGCAATTATTGAAGTCCTTTGAAAACCGGTAGGGATGCTGCCGTCCAAATACTGTTTACGTGCAATATGAATTTCATCCACTACGGCGCTGTTATATAACATTCCAATGCCTAAAGCTATATCCAAAGCCTCGTCGTTTATCTGGAACGGTGGAGTATCATCCATCTCATAAGTACAGACAGTATCTCTGTTTATTCTATATATGATCTCTTTTCTGGTTTTAAATTCCATTAATGCAGTTCCGTCATATTCGCCTAACTCAGAAAGAGTCGGACGCATATGCCTAAGTATTTCTGCGTGATAGTGTGTGCTATACTCACCGGCAGGACATCTGCAAAATAATTTCTTTTTTGTTAATAATTGCTGGTGTATTTCTAAACCTGATTTGAAACCTATTGTCTCATAATCTTTTTCCGTCATTTCATTGAATGGCTTGAAGGAGAAGTTTTTCATAATATTACGATATTAGAATAAAAAAAATATTTAATCATTAAAGTTAGGTCTTAAAATAGAAATTTGCAATAACTTTTTTATTAAATCGATTGCTCAATTATGGGAAATATATTCGCTATTATTTCTTTGACTTTTAGCTGGGTAAAAGCTAATTTTATTTATTAAAATTAACAAAGCAAATAAAATGAAAAACTGCTTAACATTTATTCTTATACTTATAATTTCTTCTTCTGCTTTTTCTCAAAAAAATAACAATTATATAATCAGTTCCGAAGACTTAATGGCAACCGTTGAGAAACTGTCTTCTGTGAAGTACGGTGGGAGATTAGCCGGCTCGGAGGGATTTAATAAAGCTGCTGAATATATTGCAGGGGAATTTAAGAAACTGGGGCTGGGACATTTTGAAAAAAATTATTTCCAAAAATTCAACGTCGAATATAATGATATAACTTATGCTTCGTACAAAATGATAAACAAGCAGGGTAAGGTTAAAAACTATACGTTGGGTAAAGATTTTGTATGCAGGGGATTTACAGGTTCAGGGAAAGTAACTGGGGGTGTGGTCTTTTGCGGATATGGAACTTCAAACGACAGCTCTTATAACGATTATACGAATATAAATGTTAAAGATAAAATTGTAATGATATTTAAACCTTCTCCTAAATGGGGAAAGGGTTGGATTTATAATGATCCAAGGGAAAAAACCAATTTTGCAGCCTTAAAAGGTGCAAAAGCAATACTTTTTGTATCTCTCCCGAATGATCAAAAACCTCAAAAACCTATTGGCAGTACAATCAGCGGGAAAGGGGAGCAGAATGAAAAGGTTCCGCAGCTTCACATAGATATTACTGCTGCAAATGAATTATTATCAGGTACCGGATACACTCTAAGCAGGCTTCAGACGATAATCGATTCAACACAAAGGCCGCTTTGTCTTGATTTAATAAATAAAGTTTCCATTTATGTAAAAGCAAAGTATGAAGAGAAAAAGCCTACTATGAATATAATAGGCCGCATTAAGGGGTATGATCCAGATTATGCAGATGAGTATATAGTAATAGGTGCACATCTTGATCACGTCGGCACTCAGGGTGGCCTGATGTTCCCCGGCGCAAATGATAATGCTTCCGGCGCAGCGGCTGTACTGGAAATTGCAAGAGCAATGATGGGTTCTCATATGTATCCAAAATACTCTATTATCTTTGTTTTATTCTCTGATGAAGAACACGGAATGGATGGCTCTAAGTATTTTGTAAACCATCCTGTTGTTCCGCTGAACAAAATTAAATATATGCTTAATCTTGATTGCATCGGATATGGAGACAGCATTCAAATAGGGGGCGGGAAATCAAACCCTGAATTATGGAAAAGAATTAAAAGCATAGATTCGGCCAACTCAA
>JAUZPC010000526.1 GCA_030706105.1 Bacteroidota bacterium
AACCGGCGCTCCCAATCCTTTAGAAAGGCAGCAGGAAACAGAATCAAAATGACTAGCATATTCCTTAGGGGAGATGCCTGTTTTAACAGAGGCGTTCCAAATTCTCGCACCGTCAAGGTGATAAGCAAGATTATATTTCTTTGCAAGCTTTTCCAACTCTATTATATTCTCGATCGGGTGAACAGCACCGCCGGCTCTGTTGTGAGTATTTTCAATTTCAAGCACCCGCGTATGAGGCATATAATATGCGCTTTCCGGACGTATGATAGGCTCTACCTGGTCGGGGGTAAACACTCCATATTTGCCGTCAACCGGGTAAATCTGTATGCCGCTAAGCGCAGCGGGGGAGCCGCTTTCATAATTAAAAATATGGGCATCCCTTTCACAAATAACTTCATCTCCGGGATTTGTATGGACATTTAAGCAGATTTGATTCCCCATGGTTCCGCTTGTAACAAATAATGCTGCTTCTTTGCCAAGCAGTTCTGCGGCATAATCCTGAAGTTTGTTAACCGTGGGATCTTCTTTGAAAACATCATCGCCTACTTCAGCCTCATACATCGCTTTACGCATCTCATCCGATGGGCGCGTAACAGTATCACTTCTCAAATCAATCAGTGTATTCATAATAATTTCTTTTCAATTTATAAATTAAATTTTCGTTTTAGATACATTAGTAAATACATTCCGGCAATCCATACGGAAAATGCTCCGCATAATATTGGGATAGCCATTGGATGCTTTGCAAAAATTGTCATATCGCTATTTAAAGTGACATCTTCTGTAATTACCGACTGTTCAAACATTTTTGATTTGACTACGGGCTTCCCAAGCGGATCAATAATACCGCTAATGCCTCCATTGGCTACATGTACAACTGATCTCCTGTATTCCACAGCCCGCAAAGAGGAGAAATCAAAATGCTGACGGGGGCCGCTGGAATTCCCATACCAACTGTCATTCGTAACTACAACAAATAATTCCGCGCCTTTTTTTGCAAAGCGGTCTAAGAAATAAGGAAAAATTGATTCATAACAGACTAACCCGCTTATTTTAGCAGTAGTGTTGCCGGCTGAAACAGTAAAAATAGTAGTGTCGCGTCCGATGTTCCATCCGCTTATTCCAACGCCCCATTTAACCAAATCAGCAAGGAATGGAATTGAGGAAGCAAATGGAACGCGTTCTCCAAAGGGAACTAATCTTGCTTTGCCATAAAATGGAATGTCTGATGAATAAGGAGAAAAAAGCATGACAGCATTATAAGTTGAGTAGTAATAATCACTACCCTTGCTGTACTTCGCATCAGCGGGATGGTTGTTCTTATCCGGGTGAAGGACAAAATGAGGCATCCCGGTTAATAGAAAAATATTTCTTCTGTGGATATAAGAGTATATTGAGTCCACTACACTTGTATAATTCCCGCTTAGAAGATACACCGGCAGGGCGGTTTCAGGCCAGAGGATAAGCTTGGCATTTTTATTAACGGCCTGTTCGCTTAAAGTAGTATATAAATTTAATGTGGCAAATAAATTAGAACCGGACCATTTATCCCAAGGGTCGAGATCAGGTTGGACTATGCCAATTTTTAATGTTTTATCTGCCGGCTTGTAGTTAGTAATTTTGGAAAAACCATATCCTGCCCATAATGAAATTATGAATAAAGCCCCAAAAAAGTTTAAGTAAGCAGAGGGTTTATTTATGTAATAAAATTTATATGCCTTATAAAAAAGGACATTTATCAATACAATCAGCAGAGAAAGTCCTACTGCTCCTATTATATCGGCTAACTGGATAAGGACAGTAAACTTAGCAAGACCATTGCCCAAAGTAAGCCAGGGGAAGGCGGCTTCAGTTGCCATATACATATATTCATAAGTTACCCAAAAAAGCGGGAGTAAATAAATGGCAAGCTTTTCTGAGACTACTTTTCTTGAATAAAAATATAGAGTTGACGGTATTAGAAAAAAGACGGGATTAACAAAAGCAAGAAGTACCCCTGAAATCATCAGGAAGGGGTCGGCATTCTTCTGCCAGCTTCCAACCCAATATAAAGTAATCAGGCTGAAAGTAAAAGCAAACAAGTAAGTTGACCTGTTTATGTCTAATAAAGACTTTTTCTTTTCAATGACAAACAGATATGGTATTAAACCAAATAGGAGCAGCAGTTGAAAAGGAACAGGGAAGGGGGAGAATGAACACC
>JAUZPC010000527.1 GCA_030706105.1 Bacteroidota bacterium
AATGATGCAAAATTATCTTCCGAACCTGCAAAACCTGCTTCGGTATTTGCCAATACTAAATATGTTCTTGCTAAACTTGCAGGATAGTCATTATAGTTCTTAATAAAACCTTCAACTCTAACTTGTAAATCTTCATTTAATAAATGGTCAACACCAAGTACATACTGGTTTGTTTTTATACTTTTTAATTGCTTATTTATAGGATTTGCCTGCAACCAAATATAAGAAGGAGTCTGGTGATAAATTCCGGTGCTGAAATTTAGTGAAGTAATTTCAGAAATTAAAAAGGCGAAAGAAAGGCGAGGATCTATTGTAAAATTATTTGTTATTCCATTAAAATAATCTGCGCGGACACCAGCATTAAACCTAAACTTATTAAAATAGGTGGAAGAATATTGAGTATAAAATCCAGCTTTATAAAATTTTTCTTTACTTTTTAGGCTATTTATTTTTAATGTGTCTCTATATGAAGTTACAAATGGAGGAAAATATATATCAGCATCAAATTTGATATACCTTATTTGAGCACCAAAGTTTAATTCTGTATTTTTACCGATACGATATACCAAGTCCCCTTTTAAGCTGTTTTCACCTTCTTTAGATTTATTTAAGAACAATGGATTTAATAGAGAATCTCTTTGAGACGTATCATAGTCATTAAAATTTCTGCTAAGAGTTAAAGTGTAAAAACCGCTATTGAACAAATGCTTATAGGTTAATCCGGTTACGTAGTTTGTTTGATTGCTGCCTAAAACCGTCGAATTATCATACTTCTGGTCAGATGTATTATTAATATACTTAACATTATCAAAAGCAGAGATAAAGAGAAAAGACAATGAATTATTCTGGTCGAAATTATGATTTACTTTAGTCAGTACATCATAATATTCAGGAATAAAACTGGCGCCGGCAGCTTTAAAGATTAAATCAAGATAACTTCTTCTCGCTGAAAGAGCAAAATCTGTATTTCTCCCTAAAGGCCCTTCTGCATTTAATCCAAACTGAGAAGCAGAAATAATCAGTTTACCTCCGATTTTGTCTTTCCTCCCATTACGAAGGTCAATTTTTAACACTGATGACAATTTGTCCCCGTACATAACTGAAAAACCACCAGAGGAGAACGAGGTTTCATTGACATAATTAAGATCTATATAGCTTAATGGCCCGCCTGTAGCCCCTTGTGTTCCGAAATGATTAATATTTGGAACAACGATACCATCCAATACATATAAATTCTCAGAAGGTGCTCCGCCTCTAACTATTAAGTCGTTTCTTCCCGCATCTGCTTGAGCCACTCCAGGCAATATTGAAAGAGCTCTAATAACATCTTCAAACCCTCCCGGTGATCTTCGTATTTCTTCATAACTGAAAGACGACACACTGTTTAGTTCATGCGGGTCTTTTTGAAAAAATGATGAGGTTACTGTAACTCCCTCTAATTCAAGTACGGATTGAGTTAAGGCGAAATCAATATTAGCGGGCCTGGTAGAATTGACAAAAATATCTGCCTTCAAAAGAGTTTTGTAGCCTACTAACGAGATTTTTAATGTATAACTACCATAGCTCAGTCCCGAAATTTCATAACTTCCATCAGAATCTGAAACTGTGCCAATTTTAGTTCCTACAATTAATACATTCACCCCGGGAAGAGTTTGCTGTGTTGCTTCATCAATTATCCTTCCGGTTATTTTTCCATTTTCATTTTGAGGTATAATATAACCGGTTACCAAAAGAGTAAGTAATAATATTATTTTCATTTTAGTTTAATTATCATTTCTATTTATTTAAGTAGTGCAAAAATAGGAATGTTTTATCTAACCAGACCTGACTAAACTGGTTTGTGTGTGATTCATCAATTCGATTTTTTATTTATACAATAACAGTAAAAGGCCTTTGGGGGAAAAATACCTCAAATCAATTTAGAATATAGTCCTGTTTACCACCTATTAACTTAGATTATACGAATAGAATAGATAATTTAATTTTTCTTTGAATTATAAGAAATTTAAATTATTTTTAAAATACTAATTGTATATTTACAATTCTCAATTTACGAGTGTAAAATTTCGTCTTATGAAATATACTAAGTATTTCACAAGATGCAGGATAAAATCTCCTTTTATAGGGGTACATTTTGAAAATTGAGATATAAATATTTTATGATTCGATAGAATATATTCAAATAAAATCTTTCCA
>JAUZPC010000528.1 GCA_030706105.1 Bacteroidota bacterium
GTTTTCCAAGACCGGAACTTATAAATATTATTGCAGGATACATGGCAGCATGATGACAGGCTTTATAACTGTTCAGTAAAATAAGTTGATCCAAACATTCATTAGGGCATATTAAATATGGACGGCAAACAGAATAACGGAGGAGGGCATAAAACATTTGTAAGCTTTTAGTGCCTTTATCAATAAAGCATTACAGTCTTATATATGCAATTATTTTCTCATTAATTCATAAATTTTTTGTGAGAGAATTTTCATCTTCGGTACTGCCTGCTCTTCTGTTAAAGGCAGCAGGCAGGAGATTACATATTTGGTTTTACCATCATCAACAATACCGCTGTCATTAGTCCAAAAAGAGAACCATCCTGTTTTGTGGTAGAACATTGCATTTGCAGGGAGTCCGGCAGCTAATTTTGTTTGATCCAATTGGCGTCCGAGCAGACACTTTAACTGCATGCTCACCCATGGATTTACTAATTGGTTTGTATAAACTCTATACATAAAATCGGCAGCGTGCAGGGCGCAGGTTTCAGTACCCCTAATTTTTTCATAGCCGGGATCTTCATTTTTACGGCTGAGATATTTTCTGGTAACTTCACTCCCCTGCCATCCGTATTGATGCATCATCTCGTTAATGTTTTCTCTTTTAGCCAGATCGATAAGAAAATTAGCGGCAGAATTATCGCTTCTGGTAATCATCAGATCAAGCAGATAATTTACAGTTACCGTGTCCCCTTCTTTAAGCAGAGGCCGCGGATCGTTTTTTATTTCTTTAGACCTGTCCACACAATTTGGAGATGTTACTGCTATATATTTATTCAAAGAGTATTTGCCTTCGGAAACCTGCTTTAATACTGCTGCGGCAACATACACTTTATAAAATGAAGCCGGATATATAAAATTATCAAGATGCACACCTCCAATAACCGGCTGCCCATTACTGAAATCAATAACGGCTAATGATATCTGTTCAACTCCGTCCTCTCCGGCATTAAAATCACCGGCAATTCCCAGATCGGCAGCAATCTGCTGCAGCTTATTGTTTAGGGAGCTGTCCGTTTTATAATATTCCGGGACTTTGACCGTCTGGGCAAAGCTGAATGAGATACTTAGAAGTATAAAGACAAATGTTTTCATGGCAGTTCTAATTTATATTCTCTCGGTTTTTATAGTGGAAGTTGACTGAATTTTCCATTTACCCTGTTTTTTAACAAGGATATTGGAAGATATTGACCTTGTGTCGTCAAACCTCGGACCTTTAATTTTTTTAACGGCAACAGTCACTTCTACTACCGCTTTATCATTTTCGTTTGAAATTATTTTAATATTTTCCACTTTATAATCAAGATCATAAGCGCTAAAAATAAAAGGGGCAATCTGCTTATTTGTTTTGTACATCGGGGAATCTTCATCAATAGTGGCCAAGTACTTGTCAACATTTTCTGATTTCAAAGCATTAAAACTTTCCTCTATTGTCTGTTTTACCCCTGCATCCTTAGAACACCCTGATAATATTAGAACAACAAATAATAGCATAACAACTTTTCTCATTGCAGAACTCCTTGTTTATTTTGATATTGCAAAATAGGACGAAATTATTGAAAAGTCAAAGAGCGGTTAAAGTTGGAAAAATCTTTTTGCCTGCCATTTCGAACGGATGACATTATTCGGGTTTTTAATTCTGAAATATCTTCCCCTTATCTGTAGCCTCGAGTGAAGTCCGGATTCGGACGACTCGGGGCGAAATTCACAATATAAATAATTCCAATAACATCATTAGCGAATATAATTTCACTCCTTCGGTGGCTGTTGCACGAAGGGGAAAAAGTGGGTAAGTACACTAAAAGGAGAAATTGCATTATGGGCGATCAGCTTAAGGCGATTGAGCCCGGTACGGGCGGCATATTAGTAGCTATCTGAAGCGAAAAGAAGATTTAAGAGCACCGTAGGTGGCTGTTGCACGAAGGGGCCGAGATTAATTGACAAGGAGGTAAGAAATTGTTATATTTGTTATAACGATTAACAAATATTTTAAATATTTATGCCATTCAAGCCTGATAAAACACACCTAATAGCCTTACCATTTGAAGAGGAAATATTCAAATTAAGATTAAAAGAAGACGATTTACCGATAAAAATATACAAGTTATTTGGAGAATTAGACTTCAAACCTTTCTATAAGAAATACAAGCGAA
>JAUZPC010000529.1 GCA_030706105.1 Bacteroidota bacterium
AATGATGAGAAAAAGAAGGCCGGAGAAATTCTTTGTCTTAGCCTTTGTTTTATAGCTGCGATATTATCATTGCTAAGAGTTAGCAAATGTGCTGCAGCATTTAGCTTCGGCTACTCATTATTCATTTTTCTATATTATGAGCTGATAACAAAGTCTTTTCTATCGAATCTACCTGTTAAAAAGAGCTTTTCATTAAGCGGCATTTTTATATTCAGTGATATTGTGGTAATTGGCGGGTTTATAGTTACCATTGGTACTCTCTTTCTTGTTACAGATACGGTTATGGTCGTCTTATACATTTTTGGCGTTATAAAGAAACTTGTTTCTCCTGATGCAGCAATTGTACAGGAATGGTTTGTAATTACATGCATGGCATTGTTTTACACAAACGCCGTCACGCTTACACTGCTTTCAAAAAGAAAAACGCGCCGGATTGCGGGTATAACAGCAATAACCGCTTTCTATAGCGTTTGCGTATACCTCCTGTTTCCGTATAAAGGAGGCAATTTATTCACCGCTTCTCCGTTGTACAGCTATTTGCAGTCAACACCCAACGGCTGGCAGATTGTCGGAGCAAGCATACTTTTAACCGTGGTTTTCAGTTTTGGCTGCATCTTACTTGCAGAGTTTACGGACTGGTACGGACATAGAAGGTTTAAAAAAAGCGCCACCGCACAATAAATGTTTCGGAGGTTCGCCATTATGCGAAAAATGTTTGTCTTTCAAAAGCTTCTCTTTTCTATGTACTTTTCTTCCAGCTTTAATAGACCAGAAAAGAGAACTTCAAAGGAATTTATATTGCTCAGTACTTATTATTTAATCATTTTTTGGTCACTCATAAGGATCAGCACTGGTGCATGTATGTTTTGCATGGCATCATCATACCTAATGTTTTTATGCAGCGCGCTTGTTGGGAACCCTTTTCTATTCCGCCTGCCGCTCAAAAGAAGATTTGCCCTAAATGGAATCTTCCTGTTTAATGGACTCTGGGTCATTGCAAGTTTTTTGTTCTTTTTCGGTATCATATATTTTTTTATTGGAGTCAGCTTGTTAGTATCTTTTATCTTTTCCCACACACAATTCGATTCGATAATCAGTGCTGTTGTTGCACAGGAACTGCTGATTGTTATATGTTTTCTCATTGTACTTCTGAATAGTATTACGCCATTCCTGCTGATACGCAAAAAATCACACAGAATTGCAGGTGTGACCGCTGTGACTGCTGTCTATTGCGGGTGCATCTACCTTCTGTTTCCTTATACGGGCGGATATTTTCTGGTCACAAATTCCCTGCACAGCTACTTGCAGTCCGTTTCAAACGGCTGGCAGATTGCCGGACTAAGCGTACTTTTAACTGTAGCTTTTAGTTTGGGCTGCAGTTTGTTGGCGAAAAGCATTGACCGGTATAGCCGGAAACATCCAAGGCTGCATAAAAGCGCCGCCGCACAATAAAACAACTGGAGGCTCGCCATCATGCGAAAAATGATTGCCTTTCAGAAAATGCTTGTTACCATGCTATTCCCGACCTGCTATGGCAACAGCCATACGAAATCAACAGCGGACGAAAACTTGTTTACTCTTTTTTCGGTCGCTGTATACCTTGCGCTGATAAGAACCAGCTCTACTGCTTATATGATCGGTCTTGCCTTTACTCTTTTTAGCTTCCTGTATAAAACACTTGTTCGCAATGCTTTTGTTTTTCAGCTGCCCGTAAAAAGAAGTTTTACCATATCCGGCATTTATATTTTTAGCGGTATGTTTAATTGGTTTAGCCTTTTGCTTCTTTGGGCCATTTTCTTTTTATTTATGATGCTTATGTGTATTACCTTTTTCTTTTTCCATGGGACAATTGATTTCTCCTTTATAGATACAATTGCTATGCAGGAAGAAATCGTGGTATTTTCCTTTTTCCTGCTTTATGCTAATGTTATTACTCCCACCCTTTTACTAAAAAGAAAGTCGTCCCGAATTATTGGGATAACGGCCGTTAGCGTTTTATACTGCATTTTTACTGTTGTACTGGGTACTAAAATCGGCGGTGGTAATTTGTTAAATTTTAATTTTTTGGGCAACTATTTAAGGCATATTCCGAACGGCTGGCTGTTTATCGGAGCCTGCTTGCTTGTAACCGCAATTTTAAGTATTGCGAGCATTTGGGTCGCAGAATTTATCGAA
>JAUZPC010000053.1 GCA_030706105.1 Bacteroidota bacterium
GACTTTTAAGGTTACTAATCCATTTGCAGGAAGGTTGTATGCAATTCTGGATGAGGGATTAAATGGATTAGGATAATTCTGCTTTAGTGAATATTTGGCAGGAATGCCACGTGCAACTTCTATTATACTGCTGTAATCATATTTTCCGTCTGCATCAATCTGTTTTAGGCGGTAGCTTATTTTTGTACTTTGCGTCGGTGAATCGATGTATGAATATTCCTTTGGACTATTGCTGTTTCCGTTTCCTTTCACAAATCCAATCTTTTTCCAGATGCCATTAGACCCGCTTACTTTGGATTCAATGTCAAATCCATGATTGCTAACTTCAGTTGCAGTACTCCATTTTAGGATTACCTTACTCCCGTTGACTTTGGAGGTAAAACTTACAAGCTCTACCGGCAAAGGATTATAACCGTTAACGTTGCCAAAAGTAATTTTGTCAATAGTGGAAAGAACTTTTGTAGGTGTTGAATAATCTGCCATTAAAAAATTTATGTTTGTAGCAGTAAATGTAATTTTAGTAATTGTGGTAATATCTGAACTATTGCTAGTAGCAGCATTATTATAGAGTACATTAAAATATGTTTGCGAAAATATCTGAACTGATAAAAAAATCAAAAGAGAAATTATTTTTTTCATATTGCACTTATTTTACTAGTATGTGAATTTTAATAAACTTTGTCTTTATTATATTGTAATCAACTATCGAAAAAAAACAAAAGTCCTCAGTTCCTTTTAAAGATAAACAATTATTCCGATTGCCTAATCCTTCACGCACCGGACACTACTCCCAGAATCCTTATCCCAGTTGCCTATCACAATATTATCATCATTGAACAGCTTCATATAGAATGCGTATCTATTATCACTGTACTCTGTAGAGGTCCAATAGTAAGTGTAGGAGCCCATACCAAAGAAGGTTCCATCGTAATAGACAAGACCAGATAACAGGGCAGAGAAGCCGCTTGTATTGGCTCCCGCACCGGATCCACTTCCCTGCCCATTTGCCTTTAATGCTTTGCCGCCAGAATAAATAGTGCCCCCATTTGTAGTAGTCCCAACCACCGCAGCTAATGTTAAAAATTCTGTTTGAGTGGGGAGATGCCAACCAGTTGGGCAGATGCCTTGAACATTACCGGAAAAAGCAGGATTTGGAGAAGTAGTATTTGACGCTCCGTTTTGATATTGTACAGCTTCTGCCCATTGGTATAATCCGCCATAGGTCGTGCAATTGGCTGTATCATTATTATAGCAATACTTTTCAATTATACTATTACTCGTTTGGACCGTAGGACGTGTTATCATTGTTCCCACATTAAGGTTTTCCTTTAACCAACATTGGCTGCCAATTCGGACAGTGTTGTAAACTTTACTATCACGGGTATCTGTTACTGTTGGCATTCCGGGGCAAGGGCTATAAAAGGATAATTCAACTGCTGGGGTTATAGCTATTTCCTGATAGGTACCATCCGATTTTTTTACAACCATAGTTTGTGCAAAGATTGTTGTGCTACATATTACCAGCATAATTGTAAATATTAGTATTTTTCCCACAAGGCGGAATTTCATCTCACTAAACATTTTATACCCTTTTTATTTTAATTATTATTTAATTTAAGGAGAAATCGAAAAAGGAGTAGAAATTGGAAATAGCTGAAAGTTTGTTCCCTTCTAATCTACTAATCAGAGTTCTTTCACTACGTTAAGACCATTTACTTGCTAAGGAATCTATTTAACTCTTCTATATTTATGGATTTATTAATTATTTTTTTATTGCTGTCTATTACAAACATTGTAGGAGTTGCATAAATATAGTAATCTATTGCAGCCTTACTGTCCCAGCCCTTAAGATCGGAAACGTTTAAAAAACTTAATGAGTTACTTTTAATAAAATTAATCCAATCTTCTCTGTTTGTATCCATGGAAACAGCTACGACTTTAATATTCTTAATTTTATTAATCACCGGAAGCAGTTCTTTACAGTGGGGGCACCAGCTTGCGTAAAATACCAGCAAAATTTTTTGATTATTGGAATTATCATATAGCTCAAACTTGTTGCCTGAAGTATCTGCCGAAATAATATTTGGGACAACGGCTCCCACTTTTAGTATTTTAGCCTGGTCAATACGTTTTTTAATTAAGCCTTCCGTTTTTATATCAAGGCAGAGTCCATCTTTTATAACATAGTTTTCTACGATATAGTCCAATATTTTATCGAATCCGAATTTCTTAAACCCGTCTATCAAATATTCCACAAAATGCTGATAGACAGCCTGGTTTACTTTTGCTTTATTAAAAAGAGTGTCAGCTGCTTTCATAAACTCCTGCTCAAGGAGTTCTTTCGGTAACTGCGGATTACGATAATAGGTTAAATATTCAATGGCTTTGTTGGAAAAAACATCTGAGTAGACTAATTCATAATCATTAAAATTAACCTTATCTAAAGAGTGCCCCTTTAAGTATTCAAGCTGCTTTTCCGGAGGAATGCCAATATCAACAACAGGAAGCTGTGCTGACCTGATGTATCTGGCAATAAAAGAGCTGCGGTCTTTTTGAGACGTATTATTAATGAAACTGGAATACTCCGACTGCAGTGAAATTAGTTTATTTTCAGTAGCCGAATAGTAATCATCATCCTTTGGATAGCGGTATAATATCACCTGCAGCAGTTCGGCTTTGGTTTTATAAAGTTTGTTAAGCTTCATAAATGCATAAAAGAGACGGTTACTTTCTGATTTAATAACCTGCATGCTATCCAAGATAGTATTAGCATTTGTTTTTAGACTTATATCTTTGCCATCATAAACAAAATCTATTACCTTTTTTGGCTCAAACGCAAGACGATATAAGCCCTCATGTTTTTTGCTCTTTGCAAATGAAAAATCATAAACGCCTGTACTTGTTGGAGGAATTGAATCAAAGAGTATAGCTTTTTCTCCGCTGAGTTCATACAGAAATGCTTTGCCTGAAGCTCCTTTAATCTGCATATTCATTTCCTGCGAAAAAATCAGTCCGGCTGAAAGGAGCAGAAGTATAAATATTGTCTTTAGTCTTGCTGTCATACACCTAATATACAGATTATGTTGTAAAATTCTTAATTTTTATTATACTTTTTATTTACATTAAAAATAGATATTATTATTGGGTATTCCAAATGACTGTGCCTACCCTACTTCTTTCCAGATATTAATAGATAACAGTTTTTAAGAATCTTTTCCTGCTTTTGTTAATCATATGTCTATAAGGAAAATATAAATTTGGAGAAAAGGTTGAAAAAGGAATTGTTTGATGTGATTGTAAATAAAGGGCTCTCTTACGAGCAGTATACAAAACTTACTACTGAACAGATAGAAGATTCTCAAAAGAAAGTTCTTTCAGAGGCAGAAAAAGGATTATTGGGTTATACTGTTTTAAACCAGCACAGAAGCAAGAGGCTTGATAAAACATATTCCGTATCAGACTCATTAAATAATACTTTACTTAAGGTAACCGTACCTCAGGTATGGATGGTAATAACAGAAAACTGGTGTGGAGATTCTGCCCAGAGTTTGCCGGTTTTAGCTAAAATTGCATCTGTCAATCCTCTAATACAATTAAAAATAGTTTTACGGGATGAAAACCCGGAAATCATGGATAAATATTTGACAAACGGGACAAGAAGTATTCCCGTAATGGTCGCTTTTTCCAATGACGGAGATGAGTTATTCAAGTGGGGACCACGCCCCGAGGGTGCAGTTAAAGTAATTCAACAGGCTAAAGCAGAAGGTCTTGAAAAGGAAAAAATGTATGAAAGACTTCATGCGTGGTATGCTAAAGACAAAGGCAAAGAAATTGAGAGTGAATTTGGGATCTTGCTTGAACCATTTACAGTTGATAAATCACACAACAAATTGAACCCATAGCAAAACATATCTAAAGATAACACTATTTAAAATAACAAAGCCCCTTAACCGGGGCTTTGTTCAAACTTATAAATTTGTAGCGATTGATATCCTGTGAATGGTCCCAATAAGTCCCATAGAAGAAAAACCATAATCAAAAGTATAATTAGAGACCTTAAGCCCCAGACCTCCGTTAAATCCGGATATGCCTGAAAATGTTCCTACTTTAAGATCTTTTCTTCTCTCATTATCGTAGCCGATACGCAGACTTAACGCTTTACTCAGTGTAAACTCTGCACCAAGGGTAAATGCTCTGAACTTATCGATAAAGTTATCTCTTTCTTTATTCAGTCTATGGAAGTCCAAAGACAATCTTAACGGAAGGTGTGCCATTTTTTTAGAGACACCGACTGCAATATCTAATGGAAGATCTTCTTTAGTATCCATATAAGTAGATAATTGAGTACCAAGATTCAAAACGGAAAAACCGAGACTTAGCAATTCATCAGGGACATAATAGTTAAGTCCCAGATCGACTGCAATGGCGGTTGAAGATTTATCTGCAATTTTTGAATAGATAAATTTTGCATTACCTCCATAATAAAAATTCTGATCCAAAGTGCTTCCGGCTCCAAGTATCAGGGCAAATTCATTTGCCGAGAAATCGCCCAACTTGTTGCCGTACTCGTCAGCTTCGGTCATTGTCCCATAGCCTGCGTATTTTATAGCAGCCCCATATTTAAAAAGATCTTTAATCTCAGATGTATATGCCAAACTTGCCAGTTTAATACTTTCCAAGTATCCCGTATAAGAGAAAGAAATAGAATTATTCTCAACCAGATTTAGTCCGGCGGGATTATAAAAAATAACATTTGGATCATCCGTGTTAGCTGTAAAAGTACCGGCTAATGCGCCTGCCCTTGCGCTATTATCAATTCGCATGAACTCAAAAGTATTCTGTGAGAAACTTACAGTGTAAAAAACAAATATTAAAGCTAATATTCTTCCGATTTTCATATAAATCCTAATAATTAGAATGTTATTTTAAAAATAATACAATAGAAATACAAGACCTAAAATTTACATGAAGCTAAAGGTTAAATTGATTCTTGAGCACTGGGGCTAAAAATCTTTTTATTATTTTAACACTTTTTTATACGCATGAAATTTGTGCATATCAAATTTGGTCTTTTCACCCGGTATATTGACAAATGCATTTTCGAATGATGCGTTAAAGACAATCTCACTATACAAATAAGAAGACCTTGAGTGTACAGTCTGCGCAAAAGTATCGTCGAAAGCTTTCATTATAATCATTATTTCCGCCTGTGATTCTTCCAGGTCTTCAAGACTTATATCTTTTAATGGGCTATCCTCAGTTATTGGATGCACAATAGTCCAGCTAAGAGGGAAAAAACTCACTCCCTTTCTTTCAAGATCGAGGTTGTAATAATGTCTTGTTGTATGCCCGTCCAATATCTCCAGCCTTGAAAAAACCACCTGAATTTCCACGTCAATCAGTTGATGTTTCCGGGCATTAATAATTCTGAACATTAGTGCATTTATGCCTTTATAAGGTGAGATTAACGCATTCCGGCTATATATAATTTTTGTGTCTGCTTTTGAAAACCTCCCGTATAATAATCCTGTTGCCAAGGCAAAGCCAAGCAAGCCCATCATGGATTCAACTGCAGCTATTATGCTGGCTTCAAAACCTATGGGAGATACTCTGCCAAAACCGACTGTGGTTAATGTTTGCCCGCTAAAAAAGAAGGCATCCCAGAACCCTGATATCCCCTGAGAAACATTTAATCCTGATAATTCATTAGTCCCGACCAGCATATACAAAGAAGCAAAAAACAGATTCGCAATAATAAAAGATGTAACAACTAACAGATTAAACTTCAGCCAAGACATGCTTATTAGTTCATGATATATGCTAAAGGATAAATGCCGGGGTATCCCAACCCGCCTGACATTAAATGTGCCGTCTCTATTTATAATACGCTGTTTCTGCTCAGAAAACTTTGTACCCAGCCCAAGGTCTTTATATTCGTCTTCCGGTTTGGCAAATTTTAATTTTCGAAGCATAGGGTTTAATTTATATGTTATATTTTGATTTAAGGATCTCTACATGATGTTCAAAATGGCCTATTAATACTAAGATTAATGCCCGGACAGATACAACTTTTCCACCCGCATTACCTTTTCTTACAAGCTGCTCGTTGTTAAGTGATTTTATTAAATGAATAGTCGACTGCCTTACCGCCCTTAATTCTTCCACCAGACTTATTAAAGTCCTTTTGTTAAAATCCGCTTCCCTTACATATTCATTTTCATCAAATGAAGGGAACAGAGTTTTATCATTACGTGAAATACATAACAATCTATATTCAAAAATTCTTTCGCAATCAACAATATGCCCTAAAACTTCTTTAATGGACCACTTTCCCTCGGCATATCTAAAAGAACCACCCTTCTCATCAACAAGGAAAAACATATTTACTATCTCAGTTACTTGTTCTTCCAACAATTGATCTACATCCCCCGAAGTAACATAAGAAATATACTGCTCAAAATACGGAGCATATTCATCTTTGCCGGGTTTAATATCTTCAAACTGCATAGTTCCTCTATTATTTATTTACAAAGGATAACAAAATGGGAGCCGAAACTCCCATTTACAAAATACAATATAAGAAAAGAAGAATTAAGATCTTATGATTTTTAATAACTCTTCAGTTTTACTTTCCATTAGTTTAATGTCATGCTTTGTCTCAACATTTAACCGTATTATCGGTTCTGTGTTGGACATCCTTACATTAAATCTCCAGTCATCATATTCAACGCTTATGCCGTCAATGTGGTCAACTTTTCCGTCTGTGTACTTTTCCGTCAGTTCAGTTATTTTGGCAGCAGGATTTTCTAAGGTAGAATTTATTTCACCCGAACACGGATAATCAGCAATCATCTCCTCAACTAACTTAGACAACGGTTTGCCTTCTTCAGAAATTAATTGAAGCATAAGTACAAATGGTATCATACCGCTGTCTGAATAAGCGTTATCTCTAAAATAGTGATGGGCAGACATTTCTCCGCCATATATTGCATTTACTTCACGCATTTTTTCTTTTATATAAGCATGCCCGCTTTTGGACATTACCGGCTTTCCGCCTGCTTTTGTAACTACCTCAACAGTATTCCAGATAAGGCGAGGATCGTGAACTATACTTTCTCCGGGATGAAGTTTAAGTATTGATTTTGCCAGAAGTCCAACTATGTAATACCCTTCAATAAAATTACCCTTTTCATCAAAGAAGAAACATCTGTCAAAGTCTCCATCCCAGGCAACGCCCAAATCTGCTTTACTTTCCAGCAGTGCTTTAGTAGTAGCTTCCCTATTCTCAATCAATAATGGATTCGGAACACCATTTGGGAAATCCGGATCAGGGTTATTAAATATTTTAATCAATTTTGCAGGAAGTTTATTTTCAATTGCATCTATGGCAAGTCCTGCACATCCGTTCCCTGCATTAACTACAACCTTTAATGGTTTTATTTTCTTTGGATCATAAAATTTACTTAGGTTAGCAATAAAATCGTCCATAACGTCTTTCTTTGTAACTGTCCCTTTAGTTGGACTAACCTCACCTAAATTATTCTCAAGCACCATTTTCTCAATAACGTTTAAGCCGGAGTCATAGCCCATAGGCACTGAACCCTTTTTAACAAACTTCATTCCGTTATATTCAGGAGGATTGTGGCTTGCAGTAATCATGATACCGCCGTCGGCATTTAACGCCGGTACACTAAAATAAATCATTTCGGTACCGCATAAACCAATATTTATTACATCAGCGCCGCCTTCGTTTAGTCCTTTTATAAGAGCCCCAGCCAGGGGATCAGATGATTTTCTTACATCTTTGCCCACAACAACGGTTTTTGCTTTTAGATAAGAAGCAAACGCACGGCCGATTTTATATGCCAAATCTTCATTTAGTTCTCCCGGTACTTTACCTCTGATATCGTATGCTTTAAATGAATTTAGTCTTTCCATATATCATATTCCTTAAATTTGGGTAATAAATAAATCATAGAATAAAAAATGAATTTTTATCAATATTTAAAATACTAAATTTACCGTAAAGATTTTATGGAATTTTGAACTTAAGATAAGAAGTTCTTATTTGATACGTTTTGCGTGAATGTTCCCTTTTAAAATTTATGTATAAAAATCGTATTTATGTTAAATGAATTTGAAATAAACTATGGAGGATTATTATCGTTTCCAATGATACAATAAAATGGCATTTTGCTTCGTGCAATAATTCAAAATGTAATGCAATTTTTCTGGTTCATCCGGATGAACAGCCGGGGGATCTGGGGTTTATATGCCCTTCTTGCAGTGCAAAATCAACTACTTCACACATTATTCAATGCTCAAGCTGTAAAACTATTTTAAATTTCGTTAGGGCTAACCCGAATGAAGAGAAATTAGTATTTTCAGTTGATAAATGTTCTCATTGCGTTGGAACTGTTGAAGATGAGTGGGAAATTGAACCTTTATATCAACCGGATTCTTATATTTAAACATCTCAAGGCCCTGTTTAAATATTCCTCAAAAAAAGGATAATTCTACCGATTATCCTTTTTAAGGGTAAAATATCATTAAATCTTTCCTTCTATCATTTTCCAGATAAAATCTACAAAAAGTATATTTTTACATCTTTAACAAATCAAAATATTGTACTAACTTTGCTAATACCAAAAATTTCAATAATTAAAGGTTCTTATGAATAAATTTAAATCACTAATAATAGCTTTCTCGGTTGTATTTGTAATGTCAGCCGGGTTTAATTCAAGCTATATAACTGCTCAGGGCAACTCAGGGTCAAAAGACAAAAAAACGACTCAAAAATCAGAGAACGTCTGGTTCAATGCCGATACTGTTAAAGCAGGCGATTATGATACAGGTACAATGTGGACATTTGAATATGCTCCAAAGGACTACTTGTCAAAAAAATACAATTTTACAGCAACTGATGAGTGGCTTGAAAAAGTTAGAATGTCTGCATTAAGATTTGCAACTTACTGCACCGCATCTTTTGTTTCTGAAGATGGTCTGGTTATGACAAACGACCATTGCAGCCGCGATAACATAACCGCAGTTTCTAAACCGGGTGAAAACCTTCAGGAAAATTCTTTCTTTGCTAAATCATTAGAAGAAGAAAGAAAAGTTCCGGGACTTTTTGTAGATCAATTGGTTTATTTTGCAGATGTAACTAAAGAAATTCAGGACTCTTCAGCAAAAGTATCTGATGATCAAAAACCTGCTACTATCAAACGCGTAGCTGACTTGATTAAGAACAGAGAAAAAGCAGCCAAAAAATTAGATAAGGTTCAGATTACCAGTTTATATAATGGCGGAAAGTACTCTCTTTACGGATACAAAACCTATAATGATGTTCGTTTAGTTTTTTCTCCTGAAACCGACATAGCTTTCTATGGCGGCGATCCTGATAACTTTACTTATCCCCGTTATGATTTTGACTGTACATTTTACAGAGTATATGACACAGACGGTAAACCGTTAAAAACTAAGAATTTTTACAAATGGAGCACTGATGGTGCTGCTGAAAATGAATTAGTATTTGTTGTAGGCAACCCGGGTTCTACAAGCAGACTTCAAACAACTGCACAACTTGCTTTTGTACGAGATGTTCAGTACCCAAGAACTTTAGAATTACTAAGTCAATTAATGTCTATGTATGACGGCTTGATTAAAGAAAATCCTGCAAACAAAGAAGAATTACAGAATACATATTTTGGATTGTCAAACTCATATAAAGCTATCTCAGGACAGTTAAAAGGTTTGAGAGACCCATATTTATTTGCAAGAAAAGTTGCCTGGGAAAACAAATTTAAAGCTGCCGTAAATAAAGATGCAAACCTTAGAGCTCTTTATGGTGATCTTTGGGATAAAATTGCAGCATCAAGAGAAGAATTAAAAGGTATTGCAGATGAATCTTATGCTATCGGCACCGGCAATAAATTTGTCTCCGGTGAATACTTTGCAATGGCTCAGCAATTAATTGATCTTGCAAAAGATTTACAGCTTCCTGAAGCTGACAGAAAACCAGGAAATAAGGGTGAAAATCTAAAGACTGCTGCTGAAACTATTTTCCCTGCTGATATGAATATGAAAATCGAAAAGCAAAAAGTAGCTATGCAGGTTGACAAGTTAAATAAATATTTAGATAAAAACTTAGGTTATGTTAAAGATTTTACCCAGGGCAAATCAGGGATTGATGCTGCTGAAAGTATTTTGAAAGCTTCAAAATTAAACAGCAAAGAATCTATCCAGGAATTAATTAGCAAAGGCGCCGACGGCATATTAAAATCAGGCGATCCTTTCATTAATTTCCTTCTTTCCACTGAAGCAAGAAGAATGGAAATACAGAAACAGAGTAAAGATATAAATGGCAGAGAAGTTGTTTACAGCCAGGCAATAGGCAAAGCATTGTTTGAAGTTTATGGAACAAAGCTGCCTCCTGATGCTACTTTTACTCTAAGAATAAGCGATGGTATTGTAAAAGGATATGAATACAATGGAACAATTGCACCTCCTTTTACTACATTCTACGGATTGTATGAAAAATACAACTCATTTAACAAAGAATATCCATACAGTTTACCAAAGAACTGGCAAAATCCTCCTGCAGATTTTAACCTTGCCACAAAGTTCAACTATGTTACCACAAATGATATTATCGGTGGTAATTCAGGATCAGCTATGATCAACAAAAAAGGTGAAGTTGTAGGTTTAGTATTTGACGGTAATATAGAAAGTTTACCGGGCAGCTTTATCTATACACCTGATGCAAACAGAACAGTTGCAGTACATTCAAATGGTTTGCTTGAAGCTATTAAACATATCTACAAAGCAACCCGTTTAAGTGATGAATTATCAGCAGGAAAGATTAAATAATTATAATTATTTAAGTACAAAAGCCGCCCATATTTGAGGCGGCTTTTTTTATGCCAGGTTATACATAGTTACTAAAAAGAATATTTTCCCTGCAAGAAAAGCGAAAAATACTTAACCGCAGTACCCGTCATGGTAAGGTTATACTCTGCACCTGCAGCCAGATCAAAATTTTCATAAATTGGTCTGGCAATTGCAAGAGAAAATACTACACCGAAATCCCAGTCGTTATGGTCACTAAAGACCCTCTCATTTAGGGCAGAAAGCCCAAGCCCTTCTTCCAGATAAAAAGTTTCACTAAGAGAAGGATTAATAATTGCCTTGAGGGTTACACCTTTTACAAATGGAGCATAAGCCACTGTTTTGTTTGGCAAGAATGCTTCATAATCTGCATTATAAATAAAATTTAATCTGGCTGAATAGCTTTCTTTCAATTGAAAATCTAAAAATATCGAAGTATTAAGGCTGCCCTGACTAATCGGGCTGAGTGTAATGACCCCTCCACCTAAAGATGCTCCGACATTAAATTGGCCAAAGCTCTC
>JAUZPC010000530.1 GCA_030706105.1 Bacteroidota bacterium
AAAAAGTGACTGAATTAATTTGAGGGAAAACTGTTTCAAACGAAATGATTGATACCGCAAATAGTAATGTTATTATATGTTTCATAGGACACCAAGTTGTAATGTGAATCGCAGTAAGTTTCCGAGTCTGTTATAATTTGCGTATGAAAAGTCTAAATAAACAGGCATGTCTACTGGCGGCTTTAGCCCTATGCCAAATGAATATTTTTCTTCATCATAGAAAAATTTGTATCCGGCTCTCAAAGTAAATACTTTCATTAGCTCAATCTCAGTTCCGACATTTAATTTCTCATTTGAATCAGTTGGATGTAATGCTTCTACAATAAGAGTAACTTTGTTATCGTCATTTTGGTAAACTTCAGCAGCAGCACCTATACGAAGCATAACTGGCATTTTAAATTCACTGTTGATAAATTTTGTATTAGTCCCAAAATTCTGAATTACTGCTCCCAGTCTTAAAGATGATAAACCGGTATAATATATTATTCCGCCATCTATCAGCATATTCCCTGCGTTATATACATCTATAGTTTCTTTCACGTATTTTGCAGTAACACCGAAAGAAAATTTCTCGGTAAGTTGTTTTGAATAAGTAAGGCCTAAAGACATTGAGTTGGCGCTAAAAGTACCTATCTGTTCATAAACCCTCTGGCCTGAAAGCTTTACCGTTCTTGGCATTGTCCCGTAATCTACCATGACAGCTCCAAAACCAAAAACTCCAAATTGTGTTTTGTAGGAAATACTTGTGGCGTAATTTTTTATATCAGCTATCCACGGAGCATAAGTTGCAGAAAAGGACATTTTCTGCTGAGTAAATCCAAGTGCTCCTGGATTTGAAAACACTGCCGAGGAATTCATATCTGCCAAGCTGATAGAACATTCCCCAAGCCCTGTGGCCCTTGCTGTAACCGGCAGCTCCAGAAAGACATATCCGGCTGTGCCCGTTTTCTTAAAATCTTGTGCAAACACTGCACCATATATTGTTGTTATGAGTATTAGTATTATTATCTTTTTCATTTTTTACCTTACAATCGCAAACTTGCCAATTTTCGTGCCTTTAGGAGAATCCAGGTGATAGATGTAGATACCACTGGTTACAAACTGACCGTAATCTGTTGCCTGATCCCATGAAACAATTGCCCCGTCTCCATCATTTACTCTCAGAGTCTTTACCAAATCTCCTCTTACTGTATATATTCTAATAGTACACGGATTTGGTATATTTACAAACTGTATAACATCTGCATCTCCCGGTTGCGAAGACCCTTTTCCAATTATAAAAGGATTGGGGACTACTAATACATTATTGAGATTATCAGGAGGAGTTAACGTCGCTACAAATGGATAAGTTTTCCTGTTTGCAAATATGGAAGATTCTAATGGCGGGACCTTGGTACTGCCTGTCTCTTTAAATTTTGCTGAAGGATTTCTCGACCAAAAGTCTCTGCCATTATCGTATGCAGTTAACGCATAATAATACGAAGTTCCTATCTCTACAGATGAATCTACATAAGTATATAAGTTATTTTTATATATACTTGAATCACCTTTTTGAATGTCGGCTACTAATTCCCAAGGTCCAATTGGAAGATAATTTGACCTATATAATCTGTATCCTTTAAGATTACTTACATTATCATCCGGGTCTGGTATGTTTTCACATGTGTCTGGCCAAGTGATCTGATTTGCAACAAACCTGCCTGTGCCTTTGTAAAAATCCACTGCGAAATTTGGTGCCATGGGTGGATTTGGATGCCTAAGACCGTTATTATATGTAAATTGTGCTTTGTCTGAACTTTTTTCAAATAAATCTCTTCCTACTTGGTTTACTAAAGAAATATCACCGAGATTATATTTATTAGCGCCTGTTGTTTTGTTATAATCAATACCATCAACAATTTCGGCAATAACTATAACTATAGAATCTCCAGGTAAAATATCCCAAGGACCCAAAGACATCATTGTCCACATTTTTCTTGAACCCATTAAAGGGTCAGTAGTCGATAATATTGCGTTATAAGCAAGTCCTGGATTTACCAATACTGAATACGCTCTATCAACCAACCCGCTTCTACCGGTTAGTGGCCCGCCAAGGTCCGCATTATTATCTACAGCTGACCAGGCAATTTTATTTATTTTGTTAGGTAGTCTCCTTATTTTATCCGGTGGTGAG
>JAUZPC010000531.1 GCA_030706105.1 Bacteroidota bacterium
ATTCCATCTTTTGGCAAGGAATAACTTATGGAAGTAGAAGGATTAAACGGATTGGGATAATTCTGCATCAATTCAAATGAATATATTTTATTACCATTTTCTCCTACAGATGTTGCCACAGAGTTGATATTAAAAATATACTCGCTGTTGGCAGAAACTTGCATAGAATAAGAAGTGGCTGTTAGCATATTTATTGAATTAGGTACAGATGGGCCCGTAAGAATAAAATTATATTTACTCTTTATTTCTTCAGGTATTTCTGAGGCTATATTTTCCCAGGATAGTGTAAGATTTCCGGCTTTTTTTGCATACATCCTGAATTGCCATGATTTTCCTACCTGAGGGTATTCAAAGGAATGTTTTACATCTCTTTGATATTTAGTAAATAAGCTGTTCCAATCATTGTGCATAAAATAAGTTTCAAATGCATCAGGAGATGGTGAAATAGGTGCTTTTGCCAGGTCATATTTAGAATCAAATCCATCAACAGCATTTGAGTTAATCCCGAATTGGAGAAGATTGTCCGAGCTGTTGTCAATTGAAGAGGAAATGTTTACCAGCCAATTTGTGATACTGTTAGTTTTAATATCATTAATTTTTAACGGACCGCCGAAAGTGGAATCATAATAAAAATTCATTTCAACACTGTCGGTTAAAACCGGCAACCAATAGCCTGACCACTGTGCAAGTGTATCTTCGGCAAAATAAGATTTTGAAACCGGATTGTAACCGGTAAATTGTTTCTGTATCCAACCCAGAGAAGAGGCAGAATCGGCATTTACAACTTTAGCGCCACGTTTGAAATAAATATTGTTAATCCCATATAACCGGATAAAAGGAGTAGAGATAATATTCCATCCGGGTGTAAGCTTGGAGTTGAAGTTAGAGGTTGCAGGGATGCCGGTTATATCAATGTTAGCGGTATCTTCTATCCCCAGCCAGTAGCCACGTCCGGTATAAAGTGAATCAGCAGTATAGTAACCTGAATTACCGGAATATGAGAAGGTATAAAAACTTGTAATATCGTCGCCAATTATACTTCCCGGTGAAGCATTTGCCGGAGTAACGGGGATTGACATAAGAGACCAGCCTGGAATGAATTTCTTTACAAATGAGTCTGAAATACCGGTGCCGGTAACATTTGTTAAAGTATCAGGATGTATAGGGTCATTACTAAGGAAGTGGATACCGGTTGAATAATCTATTGCAGATTTGGGTCTGAAAGTTACCGATACTTCGGAACTGTCATTTTTAAGTATAGTTCTGCTTGTAGAGCCGTTTATTTTAAATACAGTATTACCGGAAGTTATATTAGTAATAGAGAGGGTAGTATCGCCGGTATTATAGATTTTCAATTTTAAAGTTGAATCTCTGTCTATAAAAGTACTTCCAAAATTTAATGTTGTAGTGCTTAAGGCAATTCGCGGGAATTTATTTAACCCCGTACCTTTTAATGTAACCACATAACTACTATGTCTTGTGTCATTACTGGATATTGTTAAAGTCCCATTATATGAAGTGGCTGCTGTAGGTCTAAAAGTGACAGGTAGAAATAGAATGCTGTCTTTCTTTATAGAATGAGCAGTTCCCCCGGTAAAAGTGAATGCAGAATTGCCGGATACAATATTGCTAATCAATAATGTTGAATCTCCAATATTTTTAATTTGAAGATTAAGCAATTTGGAGCTGCCTGCCCCAATACTGCCGAAATTAAGAGTATCAGGTGTAACAAAAATAGAAGCTGAAGAGGTTATATTACCAATTAGTAAATCAAAATTCTTTATCCCCCCGGTGCCGGAGTTATAAACGTAGTCGCCCTTTGTTCTTACATTATGAAGGGAGTCTTTTGCATAGTCATATAAAAACATAGAATAACCGGCGGGCAGATAGGTGTATTGGTCCAGCTTTAGAGTTATACTTGTATTATTTTTATCGGTATTAACAGAGAAACCCCATTTTGTAGAAGCTGAGCTTAAGTCAATAAATTTCTTAACATCTCTACAGTAATTTGGGCCCAGAACGGAAGCCCAATTAGAGTGAGGGAAATAAACATCTAAATAGTTAGAAGGGGGTACAGGCGGATTTGGTAAATCTATTCCTGAGTCCAGACTGTCAGAAGCATTAACAGCAAATCCGGCATAAGTAGTTGTATCTTGTAAATTAGTTG
>JAUZPC010000532.1 GCA_030706105.1 Bacteroidota bacterium
ATTTAACATGCTTTCTCCAGGCTTTCCAAAAGTTATGGTTTATGCAGAAAGCAACATCAAGTCTCCAGCCGTCTAAGCCTTTGGTTAAGTCGCCGTTATTTTCCGGGTCCATCCATCTTTTTGTGATATTAAAAATATATTCTCTTGGACCGGCAACAATTCCATTCTCATCTTCCCTCAACTCCGGAAGTTCTTTTACGCCAAACCAGCCGTCATAATCAAATTTTGTTCCTTTTTTGCTGTCTTCAAATGATCTGATTGTAAACCAGTCCTTGTAAAGGGATTTCTCTTTGTTCCTGATTACATCTTTGAAAGGCCAGCTATTTATTCCCATATGGTTAAATACTCCGTCAAGAATAATTCTCATATCTCTTTTGTGAACTTCCTGAATAAGTTTAAGGAATAATTTATCCGCGCTGGTCCAAACCCAGGTTGAGGGATTGCCGGGATTTTCTGCAAGAATCAGCTTCTTATCTCCTTCAGGATCGGGACCAAAATATGGATCGACATGATGATATGTTATGGCATCATATTTATGCAGAGAGGGGGACTCAAAAATAGGAGTGAGGTAAATTGCGTTTACTCCTAAATCTTTCAGATAATCAAGTTTGTTTATTATTCCCTGCAAATCGCCGCCATATCTTCTCCTCTGTATATTGTACCAGATGTTCTTGCCGTTGAATTGCTCATAACGTTGCAACTGATACCAGTCAGCAGTCCATGGGTGTATCATCCATGGAGAATAGGCGTCCTGTGGATAAGCACCTTTTAAGGTCTCCAGGGTCGGGTCATTGGACCTATCACCGTTACAAAATCTTTCAGGAAAAATTTGATACCAAATGGCTCTTTTAGCCCAGGCGGGCACAAAATCACTGTTATCATTGTTTGCACTTTTATTTTGCGAGAAAGTCATAGCTGATAATATTATTACGGCAAAGAAGATTCTTTTCATAAATAAACCTTAATATTTATGGTTCAAAAGTACTTATTTAATGACCAAAACTCAAAATTATTGAAAAATAATCAGTCTTGGGGTTTATTTTTTGGAAAAGAAATAGTAAATTATTACTCAAATTCTACTTTTTTAAAATTTCCTAAAGAAAGGAGCTGCATGAAAAAACAATCAGCATCCATTTACTATATACTACTTTCGGTTATTTTTACATTACTTCCACTTAGTCTAAACGCACAAACTATTTCTTACAAGGATAGTTGGGGCTCTGCCGGTTTAAGCCTAAAAGAGGAAAGCGCAAATAAAGTTAAGATCAATTTCTCAATCAGCAACTTACAGTTTACTGACATCACAATAAAAGATGCGGTAATGAAAAACATTCAGCTTCCGGGTGTCTTTCTGCCTAACAATGCCGGGGCACCTGATCTACCCGGCTCCTCAAGATTTATTGCATTACCTACAGGCGCAGTTGCAAAGGTTGTTGTCAATAATTTTAGGACAGAAGTTATTAAAAATATTGACATTGCTCCAGCCCCTATAATTCCAAAGGATAATGATAAGAACCCGATGGTTTATAAGAAAGACGACAAAATTTACAGCAAGGATAAAAACTATCCTGAAAGTATTGTTCAACTTTCCGAACAATCCGAGATAAGAGGAATAAACTCAGTTATTCTTGGCATAACACCTTTTCAATATAATCCTGTTAAAAAAGAGCTGACAATATACAGGGATATAGATGTTACAGTTACTTTTGACGGAGGTACGGGAACTTTTGGAAATACCAAATACCGCAACAGATGGTGGGATCCAACTTTAAAAAACATTTTTATTAATTCCGGCTCCTTACCGGAAGTAAACTATAATATTACTTCAAAATCATTAACATCAGATTTTGAATATGTTATTATAAGTCCGGACAATCCAACTTTTCTGGCTTGGGCTGATTCCATAAAGAACTTCAGAAATGCTCAAGGCATAAGAACGGGTGTTGTTACTTTAACACAAATTGGAGGCAACACTACTACTGCTATTGAGACCTATGTTAATACTGCCTATACAACTTGGGCAATCCCTCCTACGGCAGTATTGTTGTTGGGAGATTATGGTACTGATGCAGCTACCGGCACCAACGTAATATCACCAATTTATAACAGTTATTGCAAGTCCGATAACTTATACGCTGACGTTAATGG
>JAUZPC010000533.1 GCA_030706105.1 Bacteroidota bacterium
ATTTCATCAAGATGGCTCTGTGTCTCGTTTAGAATAAAATCAGCACCGTTTTCCATTAAAAGGCAAATTTGTTTATGGTGATTATATTCTAAATCACTCCGGCTGATGGTCCTTTCTAATTGATAACAATCTTCTGCCGGGGCATTTGAACCAGCAATAAGCAAATCTTTATCTTTTGAGCAATCTCTAATAATATCCATGTTCCGTTTAACCAGAAATTCAGATGAATACTTGGAATTTTTAACAGCCTGCGGGTTAGTTCTAAAAGTGTTGGAGATAATAATGTCAGCCCCGGCTTTTATATACTCAGAATGGACACTTTCAAGTAAATGAGGAGCTTCCACAGCAATATGAGAAGTCCACAAGTCTTTATCATAAGCTGCATTATTATTTAACAGATAAGTACCTATGGCGCCATCAAGAAGTAATGGCTTGCGCTTTGGTACAAACGGGGTAACAAATTTTAATAATTTGTCAGCCATTTATGGACTTTTTGTAATAAGATATTACTTCCTTAACTATTTTGTCCAGGTTAACCATTTTCAGACATTCCAAATTATGATCACAGACTTTTTTCCAGCAGGGAGCGCATTCAAGTCCTTCAGGATAAAGCATCACACCTCTGTCATACAGGTCTATTTCTGTCCAGCAGCTAAGCCCGAACCAGACTATTACATATTTTTTAAGAGCTATGGCCAAATGCATCCCAAATGAGTCACCCGTAATAACAATATTGGCAATGGATTCATAACAGGCGCCTTTTCTAACTCCACCGCGGTTAGGGGTATTTATGATAGAACCCTTAAAATACTCAGCAATTATTTCGTTTCGTTCTTCATCTTCAGGCCCCCCAAATAAGGCTACCTTAAATTTCTTCTCTTTAAGAAGTGCGTCAATAATTGAAATATGCTGCTCAATTGTCAATTTTTTGTTAGGATATAGGGTAGAGCATCCGGTATTAAAGCCTACTACAAAGTCATCTTCTGTAATACCGACTTCTTTTTTATAATCTGAGATAAAAGTAAGTTCGCTTTCTGTAAATTCAAAAACGTAATCATCTCTTTCATAAGGCAGTTCAAAAGTTTCTGCAAGATAATCCTGTCCGGTTCTTGTATTAACTTTAAATTTTAAATGATCATCCATTCCCAAATTATAATTATAAAGAGCTGATTTATTTACCGGTATAATCTTACCATTATGGTCAAGCCCGAATCCCATTTTATGTTCAGCATTTAACGAATTTAAAAGAGCACATGCGCGTTGTGATTTATCAACGTTCATAACATAGTCAAACTTAATTTGACCTAAAATAAGTGTTGACTCAAAATCGAATGGTAAGACCTTATCTATTAAGGGATTATTCTGCAATAAGCCCACTGTATTCTTAAGGGTAATCCAATATATTGTAGATTCAGGGAATTTCCTTTTTATACCTGCAAGTTGTGCTGTGGTCATTAGGATATCGCCCATCGCATCTAGATTAATAATAAGTATTTTTATACCCATCGGGTTGTTGGATTTACACCCATCGGATAAACAGTTATAACCTGCAAAGCAAGGTTTGTAGCCGGTAAAATTTTTACACTTTGATATATTATTCATCAAAAATCAATTTGGTTTCTTAATTCAATTTTATTTTATTTCATATTATAAAAATTATAATTAACAAAAATAATAAAAGATAAGAACTTATTTAGGAACTAATTTAATGACTAAATTCAAAATTCTTCAAGTTTGCTTTGGAGAAGGATATGCCGGAAGTGCCAAAATGGCTATTGTTAACTCTTTTTATCTGAAGGATATGGGTTATGATATTAAGTTTCTGGTTTCTGAGAATTCATTAACAGGAAAAAGGACAGCGGAGTGTGGCTTAAACACAACCGCATTTAACAGTAATATGCCTTTTAATGAGTTATTTGCGCAAATCTGTAAAGTATTTGATGAATTTAAACCGAATTTTGTTATTTGCAACCATTCACTTGACAGAAAAATCGGAATTAAGCTAAGATCAAAGTATAAAAAGACTTTTACTAATATTGCTTATCGTCATAACATGAGCGAAAGTTTTCCAATTATTGGCAGTTTAATATATAATATATATTACGATTACTCAATTGCTTGCAGTGCCGGTGTTGGCAAAAG
>JAUZPC010000534.1 GCA_030706105.1 Bacteroidota bacterium
CTTGATTTTTTGTTACCTGCCCGGCGAAGTCGCGGCTTTTGTATCAAGACAAAAGTAAGGAGAAAATAAAAAACATATTAGGCGGTATTAGCAATAACTTTATATAGCATTTTTAGCCTATGTGTTGTGAACAACTATTCTATTATAAAACAGCGATAAAATATCTATAAATATATTTATAAAAACAAATTTATCTGCATATTTAGTATGCTCCTGTCTTTATCAGGAAATAAATTATTCATTTCATATATATATTTAGCGGAAATGTTGAGCAGGTTATTAAATACATATTGCACCATGGCGTACCATTTAAAACCCTCGCCGGAAAGGTGGGAATTTGTGAATATATCCTGAATATCATTCTCGTATTCGTATGAACTTTTGTAAAAATAAATTATTCTTAAATTTGTTTTCAGCTTTTCTAAGATGTTATATGCAATATCCTGAAAAAATGTATAACCGTTTGTAGTTATATCGTTATTGTATTTTCTTGAATATTCAAATCTGTATCTAAGCCCCAGCCTGTAACCGGGGGAAAGTACTGCATCAATTCTATAAGTACTTTTCCTTTCTTTTATAGAAGGTTCAGGGGCATCGTTGTCTGTGTAGCCCAATTTGCCTTCGATGGAGAACAACCTTGAGAAAGTATAGCCATAGTATAGCCTAAGATCACTGCCGCTATAGCTGATTTGATTAGAGGGAAGCGTTTTGACAATGGAAAACTGATCGTATAATAGATTTAAACTTATGTTTTTATTCCTAAACAAAAATGAATTCATTATACCTTCCTCACTGCTGTTCCCATCGGCAGATTGCATTAACGGGGTGCCATGAAGGTTATAAAAACCGGCGGGATAGTTCCTATACGTAAATGTATATTTTATTCCTTTGGTAAATAAATAATCAAAGCCGGAGTATGTTGATAAGTATTTCCTGAATAAAGCGGTCTCCCCAAATACCTTTAACTTTGATAAATGCACGTTGTAATAACCTGAAAGGTAATTGAAACTTCTGCCGTATTCCTTAACCGGAATTGCTAATTGTGAGTGGTAATATATAAAACCCCCGTTAACGGTTCTGTTAAAAGAGAAATCTAAATTACCACCTGCTAAGTCTTCTAAAAGCCTGTCCCGGTTATTAAGCTCAGAGTTTGTCCTGTGCAGACCCGTCTTAATAATAGTGCTAATGTTACCGGTGGAGGTATCAATGGAAGCGTCATAGTAACGGCTTGAATAAAAGCCTGTCAGATTGAAATGGCCATAATGCAGCATCCCTGCAATACCTCTGAAATAATTACTCTGATATGCTGAAGTCTGCGGAATTATGTTAAAGTTGTTAGCATTAATGGCAGACAGAAGATTTCTTGAAACATAGGGCGTGTTTGTAAACAATAATCTCTGTCCCGCCTCAATTCTGAAATCTCCGGCAATAAATGTTCTTAAAATACCACGGGATTTGTAATAAAGATTATAAGAAGAAAAGTCGCCAAAATTTTCTCCGGCATCCTTAGCCTGTATATAAGTTAATGAAATATCTTTTGCGGGCTTAATGTTCAGCTTATTTGCAATTTTTAGAGATGAGGTTTTGTCTACTTCCGGATCCGAATAAAATCTGTTTTGAAAAGAATTATTAAATGATAATGAAGCCGTTGTATCACTAAATTGTTCATTATGCAAATCGGCAGGGGAGGCAAATACATAAGGCATTATATTGTTGAGCAGATTTTTATCAATTCCATCAATATTATAAAGCTCAATTTTGGAAGCAATCCTGCCTTTATCTCTTTTATAATTAGTAATTAAGAAAGCGGCATTGTAATCCATAAAAGGTATTTGCATAAGATCATTTATTGTGCAGTTGTTTAGATCAATAGGGTTTTTGTAAAGGCCGGCGAGGTTGTCATAAAAAGGACTTAAGTCTTCATTTGTCTCAAGATCATAAAAATAATAACCGGCTAAGGAGTCTGGTATTGACTGCGCCGCTGCTTTACCATAGATAATAAAAAAAAACGGCAGAAGCAGTAAAGTTTTATTCATCAGGAGAAGACAAATTTATTAACAATCCTGCCTGATGTGTCATTCCCAGGTAAGCATGTGTAAAGAAGGAATAATCCAGTTGAACCCCTTTATAGCATATCC
>JAUZPC010000535.1 GCA_030706105.1 Bacteroidota bacterium
TGGTCAGACATTACCTGGGTTGGATATATGGGCTCTGATATTCCTGAAAAATATATAAAAATATTTAATATAGTAGCAGAAGCCCGCGACGCTGCTTTTGAGCTTATAAAATCCAGATATGAAAATAAGCAGGAAGTACGCGGATATGAAGGTGATGATGCCGCAAGAAACGTAATAGAGAAAGCCGGATACGGAAAATATTTTATTCACCGCACGGGACACTCAATAACTGTTGATCTGCACGGCAGCGGCGCACATCTGGATAATTACGAAACAAGAGATGAGAGATTATTACTCCCTGGAACTTCATTTTCAATTGAACCTGGCATTTATTTAACAGGCGATTTTGGCGTGAGAAGCGAAATAGATGTATATATTTCTAAGGATGGTAAAGTTACGGCAACCGGAACTGAAATACAAAAAGAAATTATACCGATATTAAAATAAATTAATTATCATAAGATTATAAAAAAAAGGAGATCGTTGAGGTCTCCTTTTTAGTATAAACCCTGCCTTAAAATAATTAAGCATTCCATTGCCTAAGCATTTACGGTATTTTTATTTCAGCGCATCCCGAATATCAATCCTATAACCGCACCATATATGGAAGCGATATATGGATTACTTGTTATTGGACAGGTGCCTGTACGGCACCCCACAAGTTTCTGATACCCAAATCCAAGAAGGCCTCCCGCAATAACATATACCGCTACGTGTACTGCCGGAATTTCAAAAAGACCCATTTTATTCCATAATTTATTTGTATGAATGTTTTATTACTAAGATGTAAAAAAAGAATAAAGGATTCATTCTGCAAAATTAGAGAATTCGGATAAAATAAAAGGGAGGACATTTTATTGTCCTCCCTCTGTTTACGCATCAATGTAATTAAGAAATTATTTCATTAAGACAAGTTTCTTTGTAGCTGTAAAATTCCCTGCTTTTATTGTGTAGAGATAAATACCGCTTGAAAGGTGGCTTGCATTAAATGTAATAGAATGTGAGCCGGCACTTTGGAATCCGTTAACCAAAGTAGCCACTTCAGCACCAAGTACGTTAAATACTTTTACAACAACATTTGTTGCTGTTGGTATCTGATATCTGATCTGAGTAGAAGGATTAAACGGATTAGGATAATTTTGTGATAATCCATAAGATGTAACTTCATTAGATGCTGAAGTCTCTACATCTGTAGGGCTTTCAGGATTAAGCGTAAGAGAAACAGTACCGTTAAGGTTACTCTGATAGTCAAGAACAACTGATTTGCTTGAGCTTGCAGTATAACCGAACTTATCTGTATTAACAGTGTATTGGCCAGGGATTAAACCGTCCATAACATAGTTGCCTGATGCGTTAGAAACTGCATATCCTGCTACATCACCATTTGCATCAAATGCATAAACCAAAGCGCCGTTAATCTGAGTACCATTATTCTGTGCAATTTTACCTGTAATTGCTGCATTGCCGCCGCCTACACAAGTACGTACAACAAAGTTGATATCTGAAACTACACCTGATTCTGTTATTGCTATAGAATCAGCATTTTTCCAGTTCATGGTTGAAGTGCCGTCATAACGGAAGAATGTAGGGCGATATTCGCCTTCAGGATGAACCATAATAATGTATTCACCCGGAACTAAATTAGTTAAAGAATAAACGCCTAATGAATCTGATTCAATTGTATATTCAGAATGCCTATTGTTGTTATGGCCGTTAAGCTGAGTTTTAAATGCAGTTACGTGGCCCTGAACCGGAACACCGGCTGTATCTTTAATTGTTCCTGAAATTCCGTTTGCATATACAGGTTTAGGATCAAGGACAAAATCGATTCCAGTTACATTACCTGAAATACCAATTCTATTTGCATCTGCAATATTGTTTTGGTTATCGTAGAATTCAGCAACGAAATTTCTGTTCATTGGTTCTGCAAAAACTACAACAGTATCACCCTGCCGTACTTCAATTTTATAATTTCCCAAGCTGTCCGTTCTTGAACCTCTAGGTGTATTATGATATTAATTATTGCGTAACTTATAAGCAGTTACGTTTGCTCTTAGTGCATTACCGGCTGAATCTTTTACACTGCCGCTAAGATAATATTTTACAGGAGGAACAA
>JAUZPC010000536.1 GCA_030706105.1 Bacteroidota bacterium
CTTTCACGGCAGGGACTTCCGGTATTAGACAGAACTAAATATGCTTCCCATAAAAATTTGGAAAAAGGGGCATACATTCTGCGGGATTCTGTTACTGAACCTGATTTAATTTTATTGGCAAGCGGTTCTGAAGTCCATATTTGCTTAAAAGCTGCAGAAATAATTGAAAAAGAAGGAGTAAATGTAAGGGTAGTAAGTTTTCCAAGCTGGGAATTGTTTGAAAAACAAAGTAAGGACTATAAGGATTCCGTTTTACTCCCTTCGGTTAAATCAAGAATTTCAGTTGAAGCCGGAATTAAGATGGGCTGGCAAAAGTATGTTGGCGATCTTGGTGAATCTGTCTCAATTGAAACATTTGGAGCATCTGCGCCGGATAGCATATTAATGGAAAAATTTGGATTTACTCCTGAAAATATTGCTAAAAAAGCTTTAGAAACTTATACGAGAAACAATTCTTGATTTTGTTGCCCCCATCCTCTTGGGGGTAAACACATCGTTCTCTTGAAAGCTCATTTCCCCCTCTCATCCAACCTGGAGTTTGAGAGGGGGAGAAAGAGCGGGGCTTTAACCAATTAGAAGCTGCCTGTCTATTATAATATGCAAAAAAATTCTCATTTGTTAGAAAAACTAGACAACGAATTGTAAAAATAATAAACAACCGCCCTTTTTGTGTAAAAAAACAAGTTATTCTGCTGGCATATAAGTTGAATAGCTACAGTAAAGATAAATTCAAGAAACAGAAAGGATAATGAAGTGAAAAAAGTATTCCCCATAGCAGCATTAGTTTTTGCGGCAGCTATTATCAGCTTTGCATTTAAAATGAATCCACAGGATGAGCCGGCAGGAAAGCAGATTTTTATAGACAGTAAATGTACTACGTGCCATTCTGTGCAGTCAGCCGGAATTGTAAAAGGAAAAAAAGATTTATCGGAAATTGGTAATACTTTAACCGCCGAGCAGTTGACAAATTACCTGACTAAAAAAGAAAAAATTAATGACAAACTTCATATGGTTGCATTTAAGGGAGACGAAAAGCAGTTGGCTCAGTTAACCGAATGGCTTGCAAGTTTGAAATCAGAACAGAAACAATAAATAGTTTTCATGGCTCTCCTTATCTTATACTATAGCCGGTTATTATTTCTTATCCGATTAGGAATAAAAGCCGGCTGTTCTTTTTAGTGACTATTTTCCATAGTGTACTAAATAAAAACCGGTAATTAAACTTCTTAACAAAATTTAATTACCGGTAATTTAATTATCAAAATTACTTATTTTATTTATACGGAGTTTTGATATACTGGTCAGCTCTTTGATGTGAGTTGCCGTAATCTTTCATATCCAATACTTCTTTATAATATTTAACAGCTTCATCGTGGTTACCCTTCTGGTCAGTAAGCATACCCAAATATAATAACGTATTCGTCAGAAATCCGGATTCTCCTTTTTTATCTACTTTCCTGGAAAATTCCGCACTCTTCTTAAAGTGAATAATTGCAGAATCAATATTGCGTTCATTGCGGTATTGTTCAGCAACATAATATTCAGCTTCTCTTAATGGTCTGGTTAAGTTATATCCGTTGTAATGCTTATCTGCTTTTTCAATTAGATCTTTAAAAATGATTGAAGCTTTTTTACTCTCGCCCATTCTGGCATTGATACGCCCATACCATCTTTGGAAAGTCGGATTATCAGGGAAATCCTGAACTAGCTGTTCACTATACTTAAGTGAAGTGTTTACGTCATTTTCATACTCATAGTAGAGTGTCATTAAAAAATAACGTGACTCATATTTAGTATATTTACCGGAATATGCTGCCTTATTAAGCTGTTCTATTCCTTTTTGCTTGTCTCCTTTGGGAAAGAAAATCATCAGCGGTTTTACCATTGGGTATTGGTCAGGAATTACAGACGCATAGTAATTGTAAATTCCAAAGCCCAATTGAACATCTATATTATTTGGGTTTAGATTATAAGCCTCCTGAACTATGGGGAGAGCTTCGCGCCCATCATCTGCCGCCTTTATCCAACTGTTGCGGTATCCTCTTAAGCGTCCCCTAAAGCCAATTGCTCCGCCTTTAAAGAAAAGAGCTTCATCGTTTTTAGGATTCTTTTTCA
>JAUZPC010000537.1 GCA_030706105.1 Bacteroidota bacterium
AACTTTTGACATTTTTTTCCGGGAAAAACTATATATAATTAGTAATCAAAATTATTGTAATTAACTCCTATAATCAATACAATAGAGTTGAGTAATGTGAACTATTAAGTTTGTGAAGTTATAAAGCCGGAAGAAGTAAATGAAATCTTTTATTTCAAAATGACGAGCTTTTTACTAAGCTCAATACCATCGGATGTTAATCTATATATATAAACACCTGAAGCAATGCCCTCCCCTGATAAATAAACCTTATGCAAACCTGATGGGAAAACCCCTTCAGTTATTGTTTTTACTTCATTTCCGAGTATATCGAAAAGTTTTAGCTTTATTTTTCGTTCAGAGGCAATCTTAAATGTTATGGTTGTTAAACCGTTAAACGGATTTGGGTAATTTTGCATAAGTTCAAAACTTTGCGGCGGTTTGTTATCTGTATTAAAAAGCTTTTTAAAGATAAAGTTTTCCGGGTCAAATTCAATTGCCTGTGGTATTTCATCAGCAAGAAAACTAAAAACCTGCTCTTTTTTGTCATTAAAGAAACTTAACGTCCTCTCCTTATCTTTATAATATACTTTAAACTGAACCGGCATTGTAAAGAAAAGCGGACTTGTATTCTCAAGCTGTGAAAGCCTTAGGTTGACTATTGTTGAGTCGGATTTTTTTTCATAATCCCAAGTGAAATCATACATCGGATAGTTTTCACCGTAAACCCATTCAGAAAAGAAATACTGCAAATCCTTACCGCTCACTTGTTCGGCAATTCTCTCTAAATCTTCTGTTGAGGCGCTGCCGTATGCCAAATCAGGACTGTTCAAATAAGTATTAAGTGTTTTAAAAAAAAGAGTATCCCCAAGGATATTCCTAAGCATATATACAACCACCGCCCCCTTCGCATAAGTACGGTTATAGTTAAATATATTATCAACACTGCTGATATCTTTAACAAACAGACTCCCTTTAGCATTAAGGGCATAATTCATTTGAGCATTTATATAGGAGTCATACTGTCTGTTCCCGTACATCTGCTGGTAATACAGCGCCGCGGAAAAAGTAGCAAAGCCCTCGTTTAGCCAAATATTATTCCAGTTTTTACACGTAACTTTATCACCGAACCACTGATGGGAAAGCTCGTGTGCTATTAATTCTTCACTAAAATAACCCACGGAAGTGATAGTCTGGTGCTCCATACCGCCTCCCCAGCCAAAACGTACGTGCCCGTATTTTTCTTTTATAAATGGATAAAGCCCGTAACAGTCTGAAAATATTCTTAACATATCTGTGGTTTTATCTATTGAAGGAATAAATTGTAAATCTTCATCAAGCAGAAAATTATTAACGGGCATCGAATAGCCCTTATAATTGAATGTCAAATCATGCGTTGTAAATTGGGTAGCTGTAACTGCTATTAAATAAGTTGCAATGGGATAAGACTCATGCCATTTATAAGTGACAGTACCATTTAAGTTGTTTGTCCGGACGGCAAGGGTTCCGTTTGAAACGGCAGTCAGATTTTGGGGAACTGTAATCCAGATATCGGCGGAATCAGCTTTAGCAGCCGGAGTATCTTTACAAGGCCACCAATCCTTTGCGCCGTATGGCTCACTTAAGGTATAAACAAACGGCTCGCCATTGTAACTGGAAAAAGTGAAACTTCCCATACCCGTACTGGCGGGACTTCCATTATAATATATTTGTGCAGTAACAGAATCGTCTGCAGAATAAGCATGTGGTAAATTAATTCTTAAAATATTTTTACCATGTGCAAAACTTGTTTTAGCATCATTAATAAAAACAGAATCTACCATAAGGGCATCCGACAAATCTAAGAAGAAATTATTTGCGGGTATTTTAAAAAGCAGTTTAACAGTTACATCACTTTTAATGGATGTTGAACTTGGCAGTAAAGCAATATTTATTTTATAATATTTAACATCAATAGTGCTGTCACCGGGGTAATCATTTTTTTGCGTCCCTATTTGTTTGCTGAGTTGTTTCTTTTCGTACTCAACAATTCTCAGATTGTCCTGGGCTGACAGGCTGAATGTTAAAGAAAAGAAAAACAATATGAACTGCAGTTTTGTCATAAATAAAGAATTTTTATTCTCTAATT
>JAUZPC010000538.1 GCA_030706105.1 Bacteroidota bacterium
AGGTGACTGGTAGCCGCCAAAAAACAGGATAGAAACAATTGCAGAAACAGCAAACATATTTCCATATTCAGAAAGGAAAAACATACCGAATTTCATACCGGTATACTCAGTGTGATAACCTGCTACTAATTCTGCTTCGGCTTCTGGAATATCAAATGGAGTTCTGTTTACTTCTGCAAGTGTACTTATATATATTATTATAAAACTTGAAACCATAAAAGGTATATAGACAAATTTTTGCCAGCTTAACCCGGGGCCGCCTAAAATCATCCAATTCCAAAAATATGCAGTTTGTTTTTCACTTATTACAGTAAGATCTAACGTTCCCAAAATGATTATCATTACAAGTACAACCAAAAAAGTTGGGATTTCGTAACTTACTATTTGAGCAACAGATCTTAAAGAACCGAGAAGGGAATATTTATTATTGGAAGACCATCCAGCCATTAAAAGTCCAACTGCTGAAATACTGGAAGCCGCCATAACTATTAATATACCTAAAGAAAAAGCAGATCCGACAAATGCACTTGAAAAGGGGATACAGGCAAATGCAGTGAAACACCCGGTAAATACAATAATTGGTGCCATAACCCAAAAAGGTTTGTCCGCATTTCTGGGCACAATGTCTTCTTTTTGAAGCATTTTTAATAAATCTGCTACTGTTTGAAGTAATCCTCTGTAGCCGCATCTGTTTGGTCCAATACGATCCTGCATAAATGCCGAAACTTTTCTTTCTCCATATACAGCATAGAGAACATAAGTCAGCACATAAACCAAAGGTAAAATACAGCAGATAAATGCGGAAGCAATTTCACTGCCGGTTAAATTGAAAAAATAGTTGTATATCATCTATCTACCTCTCCAAGAACGATATCAATACTTCCTAAAATAGCAATTACATCAGCTATTAAATGACCTTTGCAAAGCTCATTCAATACTTCCAAGTTGACAAAAGAAGGGCCTTTTACTTTTACTCTGAAAGGACTTGTAGTTCCATTTGAGATAATAAAATAACCCAGCTCGCCGCGAGGATTTTCTATACGGGAGTATAATTGCCCAATCGGCGGTTTTACTCTTTTGGGAATTGCAGAAGTTACATCACCTTCAGGAATTGATGCAAGGGCTTGTTCAATTATTTTGCAGCTTTCTTCCATCTCTAATACTCTTACATAATACCTGTCCCAGCTATCTCCAAGAGTACCCATTAAGCCTTTACCGACCGGTATGTCAAAATCAAATTTATTGTAATTTGCATAAGGATCGTTTTTTCTTATGTCCCATTTTAAACCGCTGCCTCTTAAAGACGGTCCGGAAATACCATAATTTATTGCAGTTTCAGCAGGAAGTATTCCAACATTAGCTGTCCTTTCAATAAATATTTGGTTGCCTGTCAGCAAGTCATTTAATTCTTTAATTTTAGGTCTGAAATAAGGAATAAATTCTTGTGTCTTACGAATAAAATCAGGATGCAAATCATGAGAGACACCGCCTACCCAAATGTAGTTATAGAGCATTCTTGCTCCGCAGGTCATTTCAAACAATGAGAGAATCATTTCTCTGTCTCTAAAGCAAAACAACAAAGGCGTAAACGCCCCAATATCAACAGCATAAGTACCGATGGCAACAAGGTGAGAAGCAATTCTCTGAAGTTCTGCCATAATGACACGAATATAGTTCACTCTTTCAGGGACTTCAATACCTAAAAGCTTTTCTACTGCTACAGCATAGCCAAACTCATTACCCATTGCTGCAAGATAATCCATTCTATCAGTATATGGAACTACCTGAGGGTAGGTCATAGCTTCTGCATGTTTTTCAAAACATCTATGAAGATAGCCGATATGGGGAGTGACTTTCATTATCAATTCACCTTCAATATTAAGTTCTAATCGTAGAACTCCATGTGTAGATGGATGATGAGGCCCCATATTGAGTACCATTTCTTCTGTTTTAACTGCCATAACTTATTTTTTTAATTTAATTTAAATCTTATATTGATTAATAATTAACTTTCATCCCTTGATAAAACTCGGGACTCTTATAATCTTTTCTTAATGGATATCCGCCTTCCCAATCGTAGGGCATCAAAATCCTTCTTAAATCAGG
>JAUZPC010000539.1 GCA_030706105.1 Bacteroidota bacterium
CAATATTTTTAAGCTTTTTCTTCGTTTCTACATTAACTTATTTCTTTAAAGAGTATGCATACAGCAGAGGTATTCTGTTATTGACTTATGCCTTCCTGTTCTTTGTTTTAAGCTTTTGGAGGATTATATATAAAATTGTCTTCGGAGTAGGAAGCAAAACCGGTAAGCTTGCTTCAAAAAGAACTATGGTAGCGGGATTTAATGAGGCATCGGTTAAGATAGCTGACAAACTTAAAAATAATTCTGAAGATATTCGTAATATTGTCGGTTTACTTGGAGAAGAAAATGTTCAAATAGGAAGAAAAGTCGGTAGTTATGAAATTATTGCAAGTTTTGAAAATATAAACAAAGCAGTGATTGAGTATCAAATTACGGAGGTGATCTTTCCGACTGAATTTGTTCCCTACAATACCATGATGGAACTGGTTGCAAAATGCAAAGATGAAAACGTGGAATTTAAGCTTATTGGTACTAATTATGACTTCTTGGTGGGCAAATCATCAGTGCAGCTATTTGATGAAATACCTCTAATTAAGATTGATTATAACATATCAAAATTTGTAAACAAATTCCTTAAGCGCACATTTGACATTGCGTTTGCTGTAGCCCTGCTTGTATTTATATATCCTTTTATATATTTAAAAAGCAAATTAGTAAAAGGTAAGGTTGAAATTGATGTATTCATTTTGCAAATTCCGAAGGTCTTAGCAGGCCGATTAAGCTTTGTAGGACCTTTTGAAAATAGTAATAAGGGAATGAATTTGGGTAAAACCGGTTTAACTGGTCTTTGGTTTCTGGATTATTACAAAACTATGGATGTGGATAAGCTAAATATCTTTTATGCAAAAAATCAGAATATATGGTTAGACCTTGAAATACTAAGCAAGACTTTTACTAAATTAATTAGAAGATAAAAAGATGGCTAAAACCTTGTTGGATTTTGAAAAACCGGTATATGAACTTGAAACCAGATTAGAGGAAATGAAAGCCACTGTAGAAGTTAAGAGCATTGGCAAGGAAATCAGATTAATAGAGAGAAAAGTGCAGGAATTAAAGGAAGATATATATAAGAATTTATCCAGATGGCAAAAGGTCCAGCTTGCAAGGCATCCCGAAAGGCCATATACATTGGATTATATCTATGAAATGACCAGCAATTTTCTTGAGCTTTCCGGCGACCGCTATTTTAAAGATGATAAAGCCATTGTCGGCGGTTTCGCGATGATTGAAGATAAAAAAGTTATGATTATCGGCCATCAGAAGGGCAGAGATACAAAATCTAATGTTTTTAGGAACTTTGGTATGCCTAACCCTGAAGGATACAGGAAAGCACTAAGGCTGATGAAACTTGCAGAAAAATTTGGTAAACCTGTCATTACTCTAATTGATACTCCCGGAGCTTACCCTGGAATGGAAGCCGAAGAACGAGGGCAGGCTGAAGCAATTGCGAGAAATCTTTTTGAGATGAGTAAGCTGCAAGTTCCCATCATCGTTGTAATTATTGGTGAGGGGGCAAGCGGCGGCGCTTTGGGAATAGGCTTAGGGGATAGAGTTTTGATGCTTGAAAATAGCTGGTATTCTGTAATCAGTCCTGAGTCTTGTTCTTCGATTTTGTGGGGCAGCTGGGACTTTAAGGAACAAGCTGCCGAAGCCCTAAAACTTACAGCTCAAGATTTACTTTCGCAAAATTTGATAGATAGGATTGTCCCAGAGCCATTAGGCGGTGCCCATACTGATAGCAAAGCTATGGCTCAGATTCTTAAAAATGTACTTTTAGAAGAACTGTCTTTACTGGGAAAAATTAAACCTGATAAACTTATCGCCAACAGGCTTGCAAAATTTAGCAAGATGGGTGTTTATCAAGATTAGTTTGGTAAAAAGCTAAAAGGTTATAGATTCCGCGGTATTGAAAGGGAACTATATGCCATTTGGCATAATAAATATTCCCCTATCCGGCAATCCCTTGTTAGATAGGGGCTAAACAGATTAATGCTCCTGCCTTACCCGGTATTTATAGAAATTGTTTTCATCAAAATGATGATGCCTGTAAAAATCTTCACGCATATCATCATAATTTACAACTTCTGATTTTATGGATTC
>JAUZPC010000054.1 GCA_030706105.1 Bacteroidota bacterium
ATATTTAAGTCGACTGCTTTCCGCCGTATAATATAGTCACTGTCAAGTTCCACTTTTTCGCTGGTCTTTGGAACATTAATAATGAGATCAATTTTACCTTCGGCCATATAACTTAATATTGAAGGTTCAAGTTCATCAAAAGGCCGGCTTAGGGTCTCAACTTCAACATCATTTCTTTTATAGAAATCAGAAGTTCCCTTTGTACCGTACAAAGCCAGCCCCATGGCTTTAAGAGTTTTCACTTCCTCAAGCAGTTCAGCTTTTTGCTTAGTAGTACCGGTTGAAAGCAATACTCCTTTTTGGGGAATTCGGAAGCCAGTACTTAATAAACTTTTTAGAAACGCCTCATTAAAATCATCACCAAGGCAGGCAACTTCTCCTGTTGAAGCCATTTCAACCCCCAACACAGGATCTGATCCTTTCAATCTTGTAAATGAAAATTGGGATGCTTTCACTCCAACATAATCCAGATCAAAAGAAGACTTGTCTATCTTTGCAACCTTTTCTTTCATCATCAGTTTTGTTGCAATTTCAATAAAATTTTTCTTAAGAACTTTTGAAACAAAGGGGAAACTTCGCGAGGCTCTTAAATTACACTCTATAACTTTAACTTGATTATCCTTAGCAATAAACTGCATATTGAATGGGCCGGTAATCTCAAGAGCTTTAGCAATCTGCTTAGTTATCATTTTTACCCTGCGCATTGTTTCCAGGTAAGTCCGTTGCGGTGGAAGCACAATTGTAGCATCGCCGCTATGGACTCCGGCATTTTCCACGTGTTCCGATATTGCATAACAGAACAATTTACCCTGATCTGCTACGGCATCAACTTCAATCTCTCTGCCCCCGGTAATAAACTTGCTTATTACCACCGGATGGTCAGGATTTATCTCTGCCGCTTTTATTAGATACTCTTCAAGTTCGTCTTCTGAGAGTACAATTCCCATTGCTGCTCCGCTAAGTACATAACTTGGCCTTATTAAAACAGGATAGCCGACTTTGGCCGAAAATGCTTTAGCTTCCGCAATGCTCGTCAGCTCATTCCACTCTGGTTGGTCTATATTATGATTATCTAATATTTGTGAGAACTTGTGCCTGCTTTCCGCATTATCAATTTGCGCAGGAGATGTCCCCATAACTTTAACTCCGTTTTCAAAAAGCTTAACGGCCAGGTTATTTGGAGTCTGCCCGCCCATCGAAAGGATAACGCCATCAGGGTTTTCCTTCTCATATATGTCAAGCACTCTTTCAAATGTAAGCTCTTCAAAATAAAGCTTATCACAAATATCATAATCGGTACTAACTGTTTCCGGATTACAATTTATCATTATGGTTTTATACTCTGACTTAGCCAATGCAAACACAGCGTTTATGCAGCACCAGTCAAACTCAACCGATGACCCAATTCTGTATGCCCCGCTCCCCAGTACTACGATCTGATTTTTTTCCTTAACTTTAATATCATCTTCATCACCGTTATAGGTCATATAAAGATAATTTGTCTGTGCAGGGAATTCCCCGGCAAGGGTATCAATCTGTTTTACTACGGGAACGATATTTAATTTTTTCCTTAACTCCCTTACTTCCAGTTCGCCTGTGTTTAATATGGCTGCAATCTGACTGTCTGAAAATCCCTTCTTCTTAGCTCTTCGTAAAATATCAGGATCAATGTTTTCAATAGTAAAACCTGACAACTTCCTTTCGACATTAATTATATTATTCATTTTATACAAAAACCATTTAGTGATTTTTGAGAGTTCATGAATTTTTTCAACTGACATCCCCTGCTTTAACGCTGCCGCAATAGCAAATATTCTTCTGTCAGTAGGATTTTTAATCTCTGATTCCAGGTCCTCAAAAGTCAAACCGTTTTCACTAAAACCAGCCATACCTTTATCAAGCATTCTGATTGCCTTTTGTAGAACTTCTTCAAAAGAACGCCCGATAGACATTACTTCACCGACTGACTTCATCTCACTGCTCAGAGCGGTAGATACATTCCTAAACTTTTGCAAATCCCATCTTGGAAATTTTAAGGCAATGTAATCTAGTGCCGGTTCAAAGCAGGCCGAAGTTTCTTTAGTAATAATGTTTTCAATTTCATTAAGAGCATACCCCAGACTTAGCTTGGTAGCAATAAAGGCCAGCGGATAGCCTGTAGCCTTGGATGCGAGGGCCGAACTTCGACTTAATCTCGCATTTACCTCAATTATCCTGTAATCATCTGAAAAGGGCGAGAGCGCATACTGTATGTTGCACTCACCAACAATACCAAGATGTCTTATAAGTTTAATGCCAATTGAACGGAGACTAAAATTTTCCCTTGCTGTAAGAGTCTGAACCGGAGCTACCACAATTGAGTCCCCCGTATGTATTCCCATAGGATCAATGTTTTCCATGTTGCATATGGTAATACAGTTATCATACTGATCCCTTACAATTTCATACTCAACCTCTTTCCAGCCGTAAAGAGATTCCTCAATTAAGACCTGGTTAGTAAAAGTGAAAGCTCTTTGTGCTCTCTCCTTGAGCACCTGCTTGTTTTCTACTATACCTGATCCAAGCCCCCCAAGAGCATAAGCAATTCTCAACATCACAGGGAAACCGATTTCTTCCGCGGCTGTAATTGCCTCATCAATATTACTTGCCGTCCTGCTTTCCGGTATTTTGAGCCCCGCTTGGTTTACCTGATCAGCAAAAAGCTGTCTATCCTCGGTATTTTTAATTGTTTCAACAGGAGTACCCAAGACAGAAATGTTATATTTCTTTAGGATTCCTTTATCAAAAAGTTCCACACCTGCATTTAAGGCAGTCTGCCCTCCAAAGCTAAGCAATATGCCGTCAGGTTTTTCTTTTTCAATAATTTTTTCAATAAACGTAGTTCTTATAGGAAGAAAATAAACTTTGTCTGCAAAGCTTTCTGAGGTCTGGATAGTAGCAATATTTGGATTGATTAAAACTGTATAAATTCCGTCTTCTTTCAAAGCCTTTATTGCCTGACTCCCGGAATAATCAAACTCTCCTGCCTGCCCTATCTGCAATGCCCCTGATCCTAAAATAAGTACTTTTTTTGGTTTTCTTTTTTTTATCATTTTAATCTCTTTGCTTTAATGCTCTAATAAACATATCAAATATAAACTCGCTGTCATCAGGGCCGGGTGAGGCCTCGGGATGAAATTGCGAACCGAATAATGGTTTCGAAATATGGAATATGCCTTCGTTAGTGCCGTCATTATCATTTATAAACCATTCACGCCAATCCTGAGGAAGTGTTTTTGCATCCACTGCATAACCATGATTTTGTGAAGTTATATAGCATTTCTTTGTACCTACTTCCACCGCAGGTTGATTTAATCCTCTATGACCGTACTTTAGCTTATAAGTGTCCCCGCCTGCTGCAAGGGCTAAAATCTGGCAACCAAGGCATATCCCGAGAACAGGCTTGCTGTCATTGAGTATCTTTTGGATATGTATAATTGTCTTAACACATTTTTTAGGATCGCCGGGCCCGTTGGATATAAGTACTCCGTCATATTCCATAGTAGTAAAATCATAATCATACGGGACTCTGATGACGGTAATATCCCTTAATAAAAAAGCATTTATTATGTTATTCTTAGTCCCGCAGTCCACAAGAACAATTTTCTTTGGGCCCTTTTCATATACCTGAATTTCCTTAGTGGATACCTCTCCAGCCAAATCCCTGCTGTTAGGGTCTTCAAAATCAATATCAATTTTATCATCAACAATAATTTTAGCCGGCATGGTTCCTGCTTCACGCAGCCTTTTGGTAAGCATTCTTGTATCAATTCCTGTAATGCCGGGAATTTTATTTTCATACATCCAATCGTTTAAGGATTTTACAGAAGTGTAATGCTCAAATTCCTCTGACAACTCAGAGACTACAATAGCTGAGCATTGTATTGAATCAGATTCAAAATTTATTTTCATCCCTTCCGGATTAAGAGTATCTGCAGGGACACCATAATTACCGATGAGAGGATACGTGAAAACCAGTATTTGTCCTTTATAAGAAGGGTCTGTCATTGTTTCAGGGTAACCGACCATGCCTGTATTAAAAACGATTTCACCCGAGATGTTTATTGGATAGCCAAATGAATAACCTGAGAAAATAGAACCGTCGCTTAGAACCAATTTCGCTTCTGTCTTTTTCATACGATACAATATTCCTATTCCGCTGTTTTGTGCGGTTAATTTTTCTACATCAAAAAGTAATAATTAAGGTAAAATAATAGAAATGTTTTATTATTTGGGAATTAAAGTTAAAAAATATCCTATATCAGAGCAAGGTTAAAACTGATCTTATGTTAAGGGAACTCCGTTGTGCCACTCCAAATTTATACTACTCTATTTAATTGTGCACAGGTAATTATTAATTGTTAATTGGAATTAAAGGATCCTTTGCAACTTTAAACATAAGCACAATTCCGACTATGGCAGAAATAATTGCCGATACTATAAAAGCCCAGAACGGGGAAAAACTGTCCCATATAACACCGGTTGCAAAACTGCCAAGCATTATGGCAAAGCTGGAAAGCATAGTCAACAAACCAATTGCACTCCCTTTTTGCTTATTTGGGATGATGTCAGATATCCAGGCTTTCATTACACCTTCAGTGGCAGCAGCATAAACACCATAAAATACAAACAAAACAACTATGGCATTAAAGCTGTCAGATAGTCCGAATCCGAGATAGACTAACGAGAAAAGAAACATTCCAGCGGTGAAAATAGTTTTTTTGCCGATTTTATCAGACAACGTCCCCAGCGGATATGATGACAGGGCATAAACAATATTATATAGGATATAACTTACAACTGCATACATACTGTTATTTGCAACCTTGCCTGCTCTTAAGATTAAAAACACATCACTACTGTTTGCAAATGAAAAAATTGTAAATAACACTAAAAGAATTTTATATTCCCGTGGAGCTGCTTTATAAAAGCCCTTGTAATTTAGTGTCTTTTTCTTCGATGGTTCTAATGATTCTGCCCGGTCTCTCACCATAAAAGTAAAAGCAACGGCAATTAGTGAAGGGATAAAAGCGACAAAAAATATTAACTTATAATTATTTGGATAGAAGTACAACAAGACTAATGCAACAACCGGGCCCAGCGCAGCCCCTAAAGTATCCATTGCTCTGTGAAAGCCGAATATTGCACCTGAATTTCCATTAGTAGAATAGCTGCCCAACAAGGCATCCCTTGGAGCTGTGCGGACACCCTTACCAATTCTGTCTGCAATTCGTGAGGTTATAACTACAGGGATTGCAGGAATAATTCCAGGAAGCGGTTTGGATAATGCTGAAAGTCCATAACCTATTGAAACAAAGATGGATCTTTTTTTAACTTTATCGGAAAGGAAACCGAAATATCCTTTAAGTATGCCTGCCGTAAACTCCGCCACCCCCTCGAGCAGGCCAACTAAAGCCATTGAGGCACCTAAAACAGAAGTAAGGAAAACAGGCATAACCGGATAGAGCATCTCGCTTGCTATATCGGTAAATAAAGATACTAAGCCTAAAAGGATTACCGCTTTGGGGAATTTACTCTTTATCATAAATCTCTATGTAAAAGTAATTAATAATGCTGAATACAAAATAACTATTTTTTACTTATCCCGGAAACTTATTCAGGTACCGAATACTAGTTGCAGTGAAAAGAATACCGGCATAACTTTACAACCTTCAACTTCCTAAACTTTAAAAACTTTCAACCTTATAACCTTCAACTTTACAAACTGTACGGTTTATTTCTCCGGTATAATAATTCCCTGAGTTCTTTTTGCCCGCGGAAAGCGGCTTTTAATTCCGTGTTCTGAGCCGATTGCCGTCCCCAGCAGATTGCCTAAATAGCTTACGACACACTGTGCACGCTCATAAGGAGTTTTAACAATTCCGCCCTCAAGATATCTTTTAGCTTCTTCTTTGTCTTTAAGATCGTATATGTTTTTTGTAAAATACTTTTCCAGCACTTGTGCAGCCTGAGTATGCAGTGTTATGTCATCATTTTTATCAATAACGCCAAATCTGGTGCCTGCTTTTTCAAAGAAACCCAGCTTGTCATTCTGCCTGTCTCTGTTAACGAAATTAAGGTCATTACCCTTAAGCAGATATTTGTATTCAGCAAAAACATCTAAAGGAATTCCGAATAAGGCAGCTAAATCCTGAATCTGCCTTTTAATCTGCTTGCTTTCAAAACTCAATATCTTTATATCCTTAAATCTTTCTTCAGTCGGTTCCATGGCATTTGTGTAGTCAATTTTCTGAAATTTTGCGACAAAAAAGCCGTCAGAGTCAGCCTCCCAGGGGATAATTCGTCTCGTTTTAGCAAGAGAGGAATCAAACTTCAATCCCTCAAAACCAGTAAATCCGTCAATTGATTTTACCGGTAAAGTTACATCAACCAATTGGACAGGATATTTCTCCAAGACCTTATTTACAACAAATTCATTTTCTTCTACTGTTAAAGTACAGGTTGAATAGACAATAGTCCCACCCGGTTTTGCCATCTTTATGGCGCCGACTAAGAGTCTAAGCTGCATTTCGCTTAATCCTTTTACCGTATCTTCATTCCACCATTTATTCACTTCCTCCTTTTTCTGGATAATCCCCAGCCCGCTACACGGAGCATCAACAAGAATTTTATCAAAAGAAAAATCAAATATTTTACTCAACCATTCGCCCCTGTTATGAATAATTCCGGTATTAACAAGACTCATCCTGTCAACATTGTAAGAGAGCATCTTAACACGGTCGCTTGAAATTTCATTTGCAGCAAGAGTACCTTTATTCCCCATCATCTCAGCCATTTGAGTAGTCTTGGAACCGGGGGCAGAGCATAGATCCAGAACATAGTCCTCACTTGTTGGATTTACAACCAAAGGAGGCATCATTGAAGATAACCCCTGCATATAAAAATGCCCCAGTATGTGTTCTAATGTTTTTCCGGTAAGATTATTTCCATCCACAACCTTAAGCACATTTGGGAGCAAAGGAAATAATTCTGCTTTTATCCCGTAATAATTACTTAGATCATTTATTAATTTTTGTGGGGTAGTTTTCAGATTATTAACTCTAAGATAAAGAGCCGGATCCTGATCAATAAAGCTAAGATAATTCTTTGCCTGTTCTTCACCGTAAAGTTTTGTAATATAACCGTAAATATTGCTGCTTAATTCTGCCATTTGTATTATATTGATAATTATGAATAGTGTAAAATTACACAAAATACACAAGCATTAAAACCCAGTAATAATGCAGTCTAAACCTCGATTCATATGCTTAATACGATGAAAAGAGTTTAATCTTCCGCTTTTGTAGTGTTAATTCAGAATGAAAAATATTTTCTTTATAGATAGACTATAATTCTTTTTTAGCTGTCCTTGCTATAGCCATTTCCACAAGTGCGGCAAGCAAAGCAAGCACAACAAACATCTTCCAAAGCTCTGAGCCAAACCGCGCCTGTAAAATCAACTTAGCAGGATCATTCTTGGGGTCTATGGAAGTATATATCCCTTTGAAATTAATATCTTTCAGGTATGCCAGTAATTCCTTCTCCTGTAAATATTTACTTGAGGATTCCTGTGGATTGAAATTTACCGGTATATAACTAACAGTTCTGCCGCCTGAAAGTATTTTATAAATACCGGCAGCATCTGAATTGTTATATGTTAAATACTTCTGATCTTTTGTAAGCTGTAAATATTCTTCAGCCTTGTCAGGCTTTATTATATGTATCTGATTGGAATAAACCTGTTCTGTGTTTACCTGCAGCTCTGTACCTGTAAAGTACTCGGTATTATCGGCATTTTTAGAAGACAGATAAGTAATTATTTTATTTATTAATGGCGGGAATATAGCTTTAACTGGGAAATTTCCGCTTGTTAATTCAGGAGATGAAGCCATAAATATTATTTTTCCTTTACCAGATTTATACTCAGTAAGAAAGGAATTTCCATTTTGCAACGATATTATATTCTGCCCGCCCCCTTTTATTTTAAAGAACCTATAAATTTCAGGGGAATCAAATGCCCTGTTTTGTTCACCGGCAAATATGTTATTAAAAATAGGATGCCTGTATTCCACTTTATCAAATAATACCTTACTGCCTGAACCTGCGGCTCCCCCTTCAAGGCTTGTTGGTTTAGTAATACCTAAAGCGCCGCAAACTGACTGCATTCCGGAAAGATTAGAGCCGGCACCCGGCATTACAAAAACACCTCCACCATTTTGCACATATTTATTTATTCTGTCAAAGCTGTTTGTACTCTCTGATCCTATAATTATAATCGCATTAAACTGGTTTACGTCCACCGAAGCAATTTGGTTAAACGACTTTTGCTGTACTTTTATTGTACCTGTTTCTCCCGAGGCGGACAGTACTAAATTTATATACTCGGCATCTGCCGGAGTAGAAGCAAAAATGATTAATGGAATTTCTTCAGGAATATTAATTGCAGTATATCGGATATTGTCATAGGCAATATCATCATCTTCCAACTGAGCAGATATGCTGGTAAAGCCACTCCCTTTTAACGTTGCATCAATAGTAATAGTTTTGGATTCACCCGCCTTAAGAGTGACGGTCTTCTGCCCAGTCCTTTCCTCATTCATAAAGACAGACACTACTCTGTTCTCTGCCTGGTTTATGGAATGGTTTGTTACCAGAACATCTATCCCTATTGTCTTATTCTTCTCAAATATTTGGTTGTTAATTGATATTTTATCAATACTTAAATTAAACACTTCTTTTGGAGGAAAGCGGAACGCATACAATTTTGTCCGGCTGTCCAGCAACTCACTTAAGTTAGATATTTCATCTTTTTTAGGCAGACTGTTATCCTGTAAATCCGTAAACAAGTAAATTTCTTTATTAAAATTTTTAGAGTCGTTGAGTAACCGGGCAGCACTAACAATAGACCGGTTGATATTACTTGAGATAAATGCAGGTTTGATTCCGTCAATTTTCTGTTTAATATTTTTTAAATCGCTTGAAAAGACTTGTTCATTCTTCATCTCAGAGACCAGCACTATTGCAGCTTCATCTCCGTCCTGAAGATTATTTATAATATTTCGTGCCGCTGCTTTTGCCTGGTTCAAGTATGACCCTTTTTCATTTACAAGAGACATACTATAAGTATCGTCAAAGATAAAAACTGCCGAAGTCTTTGCAGCCGAAGTAGTACCGAATATTGCCGTACCCTTAAGTGCAGGTCTGGAAAAAGCCATTACTAAAAATATTATTATCAGAACCCTTAAGGCAAGCAACAACCATTGGCGGATTCTTATCTTGCGTACTTTGTTCTTCTGGAGTTCCTTTAAAAAAGTCAGAGTACTGAAGTCAATTTTTTTTAACTTCCGCAAATTCAACAAGTGAATAAGAATGGGAATTGAAGCTGCCAGCAGCCCGAACAGTATTGATGGATTCAGAAAAAGCATTTATAAGCTATATTATACTTGTTTTTAATTTTACAACTTTCATTTAAACTTAATAAACTTTCAAAAGAATGTAAAGGATTATCATTTGAATTCAATTCTGAATATTCTTCCCCATAATAGTAAATATAGTAACCTTTATATTCTCCATTTATTATATCACGATTTATTATATATTTGAACACCTGAATAAAATTACTTGGATTAAAAATGCTATCATTAGATAAAAACAGATTTGGTAACTCCGAAATTTATATTTCAAAGCTTGGTTTTGGAGCCGGAGAGATTGGAGATTTTAATATCTCTGATAATGACGCTGAAAAAATTTTGACAAAAGCGTTTGATTTGGGAATAAATTTTTTCGACACAGCACGCGGATATTTTGCTTCGGAAGATAGAATAGGCAGATTTTTATCCTCCAAGAGAAAGGATATTGTCCTCTCTACAAAAATAGGCTATGGCATTGCCGGTATTCAGGATTGGACTTATGACTCCATTATAGCCGGAGTGGATGAAGCATTGAAAAAATTAAAAACCGATTACATAGACATTGTTCATTTGCATTCTTGCGATAAAGGAATTTTAGAGCAAGGGGATGTTATTAACGCTTTATTAAAAACAGTTGAAGCCGGCAAAGTCCTTGTACCTGCTTATTCAGGCGAGAATGAGTCACTAAAATATGCTGTCGAATGCGGCGCTTTTAAGTCTATTCAGTCATCTATTAACATTACTGATCAGTTTAGCTTAAGGAATATAATTCCGGAAGCAAAGAGAAAAGGGATGGGAGTGATTGCCAAACGTCCAATAGCTAATGCTCCCTGGAAATATCCTACTAAACCGATTGGCAGTTATGTAGAAGAATATTGGTCAAGATGGCAGAAGCTTGCTATTGCAACAGACATTACTCCGGCTGAATTGTTTATCCGTTTTTCAGTTTTTGCAGAAGGTGTAAGTACTGCAATTACCGGCACGGCTAATTTGGAACACCTGAAGACAAATATTTCTTATGTTAATAAAGGCCCATTACCGGTTGATGTACTTTCAGAAGTTAAGAACAAGTATGATTCTGCGAGTGATAATTGGCCAGGTGAGATATGATAAGCTGATTTTTTTACTAATTTTATGGTTTATCCCGGACTACTTTAAGCAGCCCGGGATAAGTTACAAATTTTATTTTATCAAATATATTTTAAACCCGTAACCAGGCACAGTAATTTTCATACCCGGTGTAAAAGCAAAATCAAGATCATTTGAATAAATATCTTTTAAAATTCTCTTCTCAATTATATGCTGAACTTGATCGAAGTCTATTTCCACATTATTTTTATTTCCATTGATAACAAATAAAACCTTTTCATTCCCTAATGATTTAGTGTAATAATAAATTTCATTTACCGGCGGATAATGAGTAAATTTTCCGATAGAAATAGCTTTATATTCTTGTCTGAGGTGGAGAAGCTTTTTAACATGCTCAAACATGTCATTTTCTGCTTTTGTCCTGCCGTCCGCTGTAAAAGCATTTCGTTTATCATTTGGAAAACCTCCAGGAAAATCCATTCTTAGTTCAGTATGCTCTCTCCCTCCTTTCATCCCAAGTTCGGTCCCATATAGCAGTTGGGGTATTCCCCTTGTAGTCAGCACCATAGTAAGCGCACACTTCATTTTGGTAAAATTGCCGTTGGCTGCAAACATTCCCCGTTGATGGTCGTGATTATCCGGGAATATTAGTAAATTATTTGGATTGGCATAAACAAAATCTTTTGCGAATACCTCATATATATTACTCAGTCCTTTAGTTCCGATTAGAAAATCCTG
>JAUZPC010000540.1 GCA_030706105.1 Bacteroidota bacterium
GGCGATACTGGTTTAACAGGAAGAAAAATTATTGTTGATACATACGGCGGATGGGCACCACACGGTGGCGGCGCATTCTCAGGTAAAGATCCTTCAAAAGTTGATAGAAGTGCTGCTTACGCTGCAAGGCATATCGCTAAAAATATTGTAGGCGCTAAATTGGCTAAAGAATGCCTTGTTCAGTTAGCCTATGCTATTGGTGTTGCTGAACCTGTCTCTGTATTTGTTGATACTTATGGAACAGGTGTTATACCTGATTCAGAAATTTCTAAAATGATTATGAAGGAAGTTGATTTAACTCCTAAAGGCATTATTGAAAGATTACAATTACGCAGACCAATCTACAGAAAAACATCTGCTTATGGTCATTTCGGTAGAAAAGAGAAAGAATTTACATGGGAACAATTAGATCTAGTTCCTGTATTTCAGAAATTTATATAAGATAAAAAAGGATAACCTATGAGTAATGTACCTGATATGAAAGATGTTAATAAACTGCCTTATAAAGTTAAAGATATTTCTTTATCTGACTGGGGTAGAAAAGAGATAAGATTAGCTGAAGCAGAAATGCCGGGCTTAATGTCTTTAAGAACAGAATATAAAGAATCAAAACCGTTAAAAGGTGCCCGCATTGCTGGATGTCTTCATATGACAATACAGACCGCTGTTCTAATTGAAACTTTGGTTGAATTAGGAGCTGAAGTCCAATGGTCTTCTTGCAACATTTTCTCTACACAAGATCATGCTGCTGCTGCAATTGCTGCCGCAGGTGTTCCTGTTTATGCATGGAAAGGTATGAACGAACAAGAATTTGACTGGTGTATTGAACAGACTTTATTTTTTGGCGAAGATAAAAAACCGCTGAATATGATTTTGGATGATGGCGGAGATTTAACTAATATGGTTCTGGATAGATATCCTGAATTAGTAAAAGGTATTAATGGCCTGTCAGAGGAAACAACAACCGGCGTTCATAGATTGTATGAAAGAATGAAAAACGGTAAACTTCCTTTGCCTGCTTTTAATGTTAATGATTCTGTTACAAAATCAAAATTTGATAACAAATACGGATGCCGTGAGTCTTTAGTTGACGCTATCAGGAGAGCAACTGATTTAATGCTGGCTGGTAAAGTTGCCGCTGTTGCCGGTTATGGCGATGTTGGTAAAGGATCATCTGAATCATTGAAAAATTCTCATTGCCGTGTCATTGTCTCTGAAGTAGATCCAATCTGCGCTTTGCAGGCTGCTATGGAAGGCTATGAAGTCAAAAAAATGATTGATGCTGTTAAAGAGGCTGACATCATAGTTACAACTACGGGAAATATGAAAATTATAACCGAACAGCACTTTAAAGCCATGAAACATAATGCTGTTGTTTGTAACATTGGGCATTTCGATATCGAAATTGATATGGCTTGGCTGAATAAGAATTACGGACATACTAAAGAAGTTATTAAACCTCAGGTTGATAAATATACTATAGACGGTAAAGACATTATTGTATTAGCCGAAGGCCGACTGGTTAACTTAGGCTGTGCAACAGGACATCCTTCTTATGTAATGTCAAACTCATTTACAAACCAGACATTAGCTCAGATTGAGTTATGGACAAATGGCAGTAAATATGAAAATAAAGTATATACTTTGCCAAAAACTCTTGATGAAAAAGTTGCCAGACTTCATTTAGCAAAAGTTGGCGCTGTGCTTGATGTATTGAGCGAAGAACAAGCTGACTACATTGGTGTTAAGGTAGAAGGTCCATACAAACCGGATTACTACAGATACTAAATAGTAACTAGTAATGAGTAACTAGTAATTAGTGAAAAAGATAATTGAATGGAGAATAAAAGAAATTTTGTTCTCCATTTTTTTATGCTTTCGTCTCTGTCTTAAAATCCAATCTGCCACAAAACTCTTAGCCACAGTGATAAACTAAAAGACATTACTCATTGAAACTTCTGCTGACTGCTGACTGTAAAGTAATCGTTTACTTAGATTTTTCCTTAATAATGCTAAAATTTTCACAAAAACCAATTGTTTTTGAAGAATAATTTATATTTTTGTAAAGCTATTTTCTGCACTTCGTGCAAAAATTATCAA
>JAUZPC010000541.1 GCA_030706105.1 Bacteroidota bacterium
GCCCCTTAAGAAATGCATCTTGCCATCTGATTTAAATACGTCATTAACCAATTCTGCTTTAATAACATCAAATGGTTCCATGCCATAAAGGTTATTCACTGCTGGTTTAATAAATACATTAAAATTTACAAATGCAGACACAGGATTTCCCGGAAGTCCAAATAAGTATTTACTTCTGTCCATTTTATTATATATTCCAAAAGTTATAGGTTTTCCAGGTTTAATATTTGCTTTCCAAAATTTAGCAACGGTTCCTAACTCACTCATTACCTCTTTCAGGAAATCATATTCACCTACAGATACTCCACCTGTAGTAATTAAAATATCAATATCTGAGTTAAGGGCTTCCTGAAGTTTATCATAAAGAGCTTTTTTGTTATCTTTTACAATTCCAAAATTCACCGGAACCATTTTCATTTCATATATTAATGAGAGGAGGGTATAAAGATTAGTAGCCCTTATTTTGTCATTATCCAATTTTACGCTAATATCTACCAGCTCATCCCCCGTTGTAAGTACACCAATTTTAAGCGGAGCATAAACCGGCACTTCAGATTTACCACATGAAGCCAGAACAGCTATTTCTTTGGAGGTTATTTTGGTGCCTTTTTGCAGGACACATTTATTTGCTTTAATATCCTCACCAATAAAACGTATGAATTGTCCTTTCTTAACAATTACAGAATCACACAATTGGCAAAAATTTTCTTCTGTAATTAAGTCTTCGATTGGGATAACCGTATCAACATCAGGAGGAAGCTTTCCACCAGTCATTATTTTTACAGCTTCATTCTCAGAAATGCTAATATCGGTAAACTTGCCTGCGGCGATAGAGCCATTTATTTTCCACTTTTTAACCTCCGGACTATATTTTACAGCGATGCCGTCCATAGCAGAATTACTAAATGGAGGAAAGTTAGTATCGGTGTAAATATCTTCTGCAAGAGCAAAGCCGATTGAATCCAATAAGCTAATTATCTGTGTTTTAAGCTGAATTGAACTAATGGCTTTAGTTACAATATTCAGGGCTTCATTATAGGGAATCATTTTGCGTAGTCTCTTTAATAGGAATGGATATGATTTTAAACGAATCGCCCATCTCAATTATCCCACCCTTTATCACTATACCAAAAATGCCTTCCCTGGGCATAACGCAATCCCCGACCTGATCAAATATTGCACATTTTGAATGACATTCCTTGCCAATCTGCGTAATCTCTATAATGGCAGTATTACCTAACTGAACCTTAGTACCTATGGCAATATTAGGAACATCAATAAACTCAGTAGTGATATTTTCGGCAAAAGCACCCGGTCTTAGAGCCGGTAGCCCTTTTTGACGCATTGTATCAATGCTTTCCATTGCAAGGAAGCTAACCTGCCTATGCCAGTTACCGGCGTGAGCGTCTCCCTTTATACCATAATCTTTAATTAGTTCAGCACTTTTTACATTAGATTTAGGAATACCTTTTTTTGCACTAATAGAAATGGCAGAAATTCTACCAACCGATTTGGTCATTGAAAAATCACTGCTCATAAAACGGCTCCCGTATTTTTATAATCTCCACTTTTACCGCCGGTTTTGGATAACAGTTGTATACCTGTAATAAAGATTGATTTATCCAATGCTTTACACATATCATAAATTGTCAGGGCAGCTATTGAAACTGCTGTAAGGGCTTCCATTTCAATTCCGGTTTTAGCATCAGTCTTTGCAAATGATTTAATTACTATTAAGTACTCTTCCTCTTTAAGTTCAAAAAAAATATCAATACTGGAAATAAAAATATTATGACAAAGAGGAATAAGCTCCGATGTTTTTTTTGCCGCCTGAATACCTGCAATTTTAGAAACCGCTAATACATCCCCTTTTTCTATCAGATTATTTTTAATTCTATTAAAAACAATTTCAGAAAGATGTACTTCGGCAATTGCTTCAGCAGTTCTTAAAGTTGAATCTTTTTCCGAAACATCAACCATAACGGCTTTTCCATTTTTATCTATATGGCTAAGTTCCTGCATATTACCCTCCAATTCTAAACATATTATTTTTGTTTGCTTTCAACAATTCATCTATCTCAGGATGCTTTA
>JAUZPC010000542.1 GCA_030706105.1 Bacteroidota bacterium
ACCACATATAACACTATAATAAATCGAAATTGTCTTTCTTCTGCACTTATTATATATAATTCACAATAAAAAATAATAAATCAAAGCAAAAGTTAGTGTTAATTAATTGTTAAGTTTTCATTGCTTCTGTTGAGGCATTTACAAGAAACGCATATTCATGCTGTTGCATAGGAACACTTTATTTTACTACCTTGATCATGAAAAAAAATCCTCTAATTTTCAAAGCAAATTTATTATGAAGTTGGTTCTTAGTATTGTCCTTTTGACATTTATTGCATCCATTTCAAGAGCGCAAGTTTTTATAGACTCGGCAAATGTAATGGCAGAATTTTGTGGACCTTTTAACAAGACAACTATTACGTTAAAGATTGTTAATAAAAGTCCGCTTTCAGACAGTTTGGATGGATTTTTTAATATTTATCTCAACAATTCTGCATTTGTGAAGGATATGTGGCTAGATATTAATGGAGAATATAAGCGTGCCGTGAATTTAAATGCAATAACAGCAGAGAAAATATATCAAAGGATCGTAGGGAAAAAAAAAGATCCGGCAAAGCTTGAGAAAATTGAGGATGGCTTTTTTTCTCTGGAAGTATTCCCAGTGAATAGATCCGAACCAAGATATGTAAAGATTGAATTTTACTCGCTTGCTGAACTAAGAGATTTATCAAGGCAGCTAAGCTGGAATCTGGAACTCTCAGGTACAGATAATATGAATATTACTTTCGATCTGCATTTACCTAAAGGAGTAAGTGCCAGAGACAACCTGGGCAGGAAAATAAGTAGAATAAATAATATTCTGGATTATCATTCGTCTGAAGTAAATTGGAGGAAATGTAAAGCTCAAATTATCTTTGATTTTGAAAAAGCAGCAAATAAAACTTCACTTTATAACGATAAATACTCTTTTGACTTTGAATATGTAAGAGGCCTTCCAGTTATAGATAGTATTTATACCTTTCCGGAATATCTTAAGAAAATCGTAAGTTATTCAAAAGAAGGAAATAAAAAAATATTTTCTACTCTTAGGTTAGTAGATGGTTTCCAGTCCAGGTTCAATGATTATTTGGAAAGATATAAAGGGATCAAAATTGAACTGAACTCTTTAGAAGATAAAACTGAATGGAGAAAAAATGGAAGTCAATATTATTTCAGGAATCCATTTAAAAGTAACTTTACCGAATTAAAAGGCAAAATAAATAATGGACTTTTGGGAAAACTATCAAAAAATGGCATTAAGTGCTATTATCTAAATGAGATAGCAAATTATATAGATGAACTTTCAGACGTATCAGCTTCTCCTGAAAAAAATATGTACCTACAGACTAATTCATCAAAACTAGTCTTGGAAGATAATGAACTTACTAGAAGTATTTATAATGAAGTAATGTCAAAGAATGATAACAATACATTTCAAAGAACTTTGAGAGATGATCGTGAAGAAGCATTCCATTTTATCGGAGAAATGCCATCATATCCAGCTGGGCAGGAAGGACTTCTGAATTTTCTTAAGGAAAATACTTTCTATCCTGATATTGCCTTTCGAGCTCAGGTCGAAGGGAAGGTGATGGTGGGCTTTGTTGTTGAAAAGGATGGTAACGTAACAAATATTAGTATTGTAAAAGGTATTGGAACCATATGTGATGAAGAAGCCCTTAGGGTTGTAAGACTTATGGGTAAATGGAATAATAGCAAATCTAATGGCAAGCCGCTAAGGCAACGTATGGTGATCCCTGTGAAGTTTTCACTTAATGATAGTTCTTTGCTCAGAAGGGAAGTAAACTATAAAGGAAGGCTCTTCCATAGAAAAATTGATAATTCATTTATGGAAACTGGATTCAATTTTGAAAACTCTGTAAAAGTGAATTTCGGATCCAAGGAATATTTTGATATTTTATTTGAGAATCCATCTCTGATAGATTATGTGTACTATCTCAGAAATGTTGGACTTTATGACAATATGTCAAAGAAATGGATTCTCTTTGAAGGAAATTAATTCTTTGGGAATTATTTTAATCAGTGCTTTTCCCGCATTGAACGAGAGTAGTTTATGCCTGTGCAAGACTCCCAACAATATCTTCCATCTGAT
>JAUZPC010000543.1 GCA_030706105.1 Bacteroidota bacterium
AGCCTAAAATAAAAGACGGTGCAATTTTTGGGAAAGTTACTTTTTATAATGCCAAAAATGTTAAGCCTTTTAAGATTATCCTGATGGGAACAAACAAAATTGTCCAGCCTGACGGTGAAGGGTATTTTTATATCAACAACCTGAAACCGGGTTTATGTAACCTTAAGATACAAACTGAAGGTTTTATTGACCAATATGCTGAAAAAATAAATGTATTAAGCGGTAAGATAACTTGTCTTATACCTTTTTATATCGATTTGGCTGTTATAGAAAAAATACAGTATGTCTTCCTTAATTATCAAAAGAAAATAGAACCAATCAAGTATGGCAAAATAGAAGGCTATTTTGTCGATTCTCATGATAATCCTGTATCTAATGCCCACTTATATAATCAGCATTTTCTTTGGGGCGGGGCAAGTGATTCGTTAGGATATTTTAGAATTAATAAAGTTATTCCCGGTCATTATAAAGAAATATCAGCAACTTTGGATGGTGATTTTTCAGACGAAATAGAAGTTTATGTAAAGCCGGATTCTGTTGTTAGGATTAAACTGAAGATACCCCCATGTCCCTATAGATTATATCCAAATTAAATTATTTTTGAAAGATTATTCCTTGTTCTTGCCTTCAATTATTCTTGGGCAGATTGTAAGTAGCCGTCCTTTCAAAAATCAATAATTTTATTAACAGGCTGACTTTTATACTTTTTAGTCAGCCTGTTATGTTAAAGCCATTTATTCTCTTACCTTTTGCTTGCGCTGCTTTATTTCAAACTCTTCTTTGGCAACTGCCGAATTCGTTTTTACTTCCACTACATATTTACCCGGTAAAAGATAGTAATTGCCGTTATCCGCTTTATTAAGCATAACTTCTTTTTCGCGGTCTTCAATTTTCCTTTTATTGGCATATAAATTTTCTTTATAATTCTTTACAGAGCCGGAATCAATGCTTAGATCATATGTGAAATAATTTAATCCCTGGTCAGGTTTCAATTCTTTCTCAAAAACCGGAGTGCCGTCTTCAAGCATAACTTTTATTCTCCCTGTCCCTTTGGCAGCAGAGTAATATACTATTTCCATGTTGTGGATATTAGGCGTGCCCCATGAGTATGTCTTATTTCCCCAATTTGAGTTATACGCTATGTTGTCCAGCGGGAATATGTATAAGGGTGTCTTTAATATGTCGTTAGTCAGTTTCTCAATATATTTGATGTTAACTTTATATAATGACCTGCCGTGTGTTGCAGCTACCAATTCGGATTCCTGCCTGCTGATAGCAATATCATGAACAGGGACTTCAGGCATTGAATTAAATATAGGCATAAATGAAATGCCTTTATCAATAGATGCATATAAACCTGCATCGGTGCCAGCATATAAAACATTCGGGTTAACGGGATCTTCCCTTATTACATTCACCGGTTCTTTGGGGAGATTTAAACCTATTTGCTGCCAGGATTTGCCAAAATTTGTTGATTTGTAAATATACGAGCTAAAATCATCAAAACGGTATCCGTTTAACGTAATATACACAACATCACTTTCATACTGAGAGGCAATTACTCGGCTTATGTAATATGGAGTGTCAAATATTTTTGTCCATGAACTGCCGCCGTCTTTTGAGATATGAACTAAACCGTCATCACTGCCTGTATATAAAATACCAAATTTAAGAGGGGACTCGTCTATGGTAGAAAGAGTTCCGAATGCGACATTGCCATTTGTTTTGCCTCTTGTTAAATCGTGAGATATGGCTTCAAAATCATTGCCTTTATTAAATGATCTAAACAGTTTGTTTGCACCAAAATAAAGAAAATCGCTGTTAAAAGAGGATAGCATAATCGGAGTCTGCCAGTTAAACCTTAACTTGGGTTCTCCAAGTTGGTTTATCGGCCTGACAAGGGACGATTTCCCGGTTCTTTTATCAAACCTGTAATAAAAACCGTATTGATAACCGATATAAATAATATTTTTATTGGTAGTGTCAATCTGAACCTGCATACCGTCTCCACCGACTAATCCCTGATAGGGATATTGTCCGGATTCCAGCCAGCTTTGGTCGGGTGAATAATTACTTGGTCCGTA
>JAUZPC010000544.1 GCA_030706105.1 Bacteroidota bacterium
ATCGTTAATAGCAAGCCCTATAAATACGATTGGCATCAGTGCATATGCCTTTTTCGGCGCCTTTATCTTGGTTGAGCCGGGCATTTCGTCCGTACTATATTTATAAAAATAGGAGCATACGGCCAAAACCAACATTACAACAAGAATAATAACGCTGGCCACATCGATCCCCGCATCGTATTGATTCAGCGTCGTCTTTACCAACATCATTAACTTAGGCAGGAACACAGCCACTATCATGGAATGAAATTTTTCAGCATTATTGAGCACCATAAAAAAACCATAGATACTAGAAGCGAAAATATGGCCGATGCACGCGGAAGCGATAAACATAATTACGCGCGACAGAATACTTATGCCCGTAAACTGAAGCAAGATAAAACTGACAAGCGCTATTATAACACTATAAAATGTTTTGGGAACAAACTTTTTTCCGTCAAAAAACGCAGAAATCGCACAGCAAGTAAAAAGCCAAACGTAATAATAAATTTCTGAATTTCCTACGTTTTGATTGTATAACTCTTTCTCAAATTTAAATCCGCCCATCGGCAGAAAATAGGCATACAGCCATATAAAAATGCAAACCCACCCAATCGAGAACGGCAGATTTTTCTTTGTTATATCTCTGATGCTAAGAGAATGAGCAGCTTTAAAAACAGTGTGAAAAAATCTTTTAATATGTAACAGCAAAAAGGTTTCACCGCCTGTCTTTTCTGCTTTTATTTTCTAAAGCTTCTAAATCAATGCGAAATACCTTTGGCACGAATTCCCATATAATGTAATTAGTATATCATAAGGATAAAAAATACGCAAAGCAAAAAAGTAGCGTCTCCCTTTTCATTGGGAGATGCCATTCTTGAACATATTCTGTTTTGTAAATTGCAGTAATTGCACAATGGGTAGTGAGAAAAGCTGCATTCTTACTTACTCCTTTGTAAATCGGATACTGTAAAAGCTACGGTAATAAAAATAACACATAAGTTTCTACTAAATTATAGCAAAATTTGGTCGATATGTATAGTGCTTGGCAATAACCTCAGAATGATTTGGCTCATAAGGAGGTATTCACATGAATAAACGCACTCAACAATATAATAACAAACAAATACAGGCTGTGCATGACAAATTCACTAGAATCGGATCAAGTGCCCAGGCGAAGGCTTTTAAGATTATTTTACTCTATTTCATTATTGGGTGCCTGTGGATTTTGCTGTCTGACCGAATGGTGGAGCTTCTGTTTAAAAACCCCGAGAGTATGGTTATTGCAAGTATTGCAAAAGGCTGGCTGTATGTTATTGTTACGTCTATTTTGTTTTTTAGCCTTATTTACGGAGCATTGCGAAAAGAAATCCAAGCAAAAGAAAAGGCGGAGGATATAAATGTGAATTTGCAGAAATCAAACATTTTGTTTTCCGCTATTTTGGAAAGTTCGCCGGAAATTATCGTTTTTGCTTTGGACAAGCAATATCATTTTATAGCTTTCAATCACAAGCAAAAGGAAATCGTTCGCGAACTTTTCGGAAAGACGATTGAAATCGGTTCGAATCTATTGGATGTCATAGAAAATGAAGAGAATCGAGAGAGTGCAAAAGTTGTTTTCGACCGTGCGCTCTCCGGAGAGTCTTTTGTGTTGGAAGAATACCTCGATACAAAGTTAGCCAATCTGTATATGCAGAACTATTATTCCCCGATAAGGTCCGAGAACGAAATCATTGGTTTAACCTGTTTTTCGCTGAACATTACGCCGTTGAAATCAGCGGAGGAAGAAAACAAATACCTAAGTTTTCATGATAAACTAACCGGATTATACAACCGCCGCTCCTGTGAAGAGGCCATACTGAAAATGGATAATATTCTGAATTACCCCATTTCCATTATCATTGGCGATGTAAACGGGTTAAAGCTTGTAAACGACTCTTTCGGCCAACAGACTGGTGACGAGCTGTTACAGCAAGCCGCGGACGCAATCATCCGCGTATGCCGGCCCATGGATATCGTTGCAAGGTGGGGCGGCGATGAATTTATAATCCTGCTTCCGAAAACAGATGCCAAAGAAGCAGAGGATATTATAAGCATGG
>JAUZPC010000545.1 GCA_030706105.1 Bacteroidota bacterium
CAATTTAATTTTTTTATAATTAAGACTAAGATTTTTCTTCTGCTGGTTAAAATTTCAATTATTATAAAATTAACAAATACTTTTTTACCGGATAAGTCTAATTGACATCTCACCTTACGCCTAATTAACTGCAATAAACTAATTTAATTATCTAAAAAGTAGTATTTATGATTATTTCCCCTTTTGGCGAATATGAAATAATTATATAATTTCCGGCTATAAATACCGAAGTTTATTCGGTTATTTATTTATTCGATAGAACAATGTTCTGTTTTTACAAATAAAACAAAACATTGATATCACATACTATATCGGTTCATTATACCGGTAAAAGTATGATATAATTAGTGTCAAAAAGACATATAATTATTTACAGTACTTTATTTAAGTGCATAACACTAAGTAAAGCGGAATAAATTTTAACAGCTGATAAAATGAATAGTTGTTTTCGGCAGCTTTCATGATGAAAACGACTGCGTTGTTTCCATCGTTAATATGTTCAAACCAATTCCCCGCTATTATACGGAACAGTGCCTTATATAGTAAAATCAAACAAGTAGCTTCAATCTCACTTAAAATATCCAAATGGATACACCAGCTTACATCATCATAAAGTAGTTTTATATCATACTTAAGTTCCATTAAACAACAAAACACTAAATTATACGGAGATTTTTATGTACGATACAGGTAGTACAGGCTTTATGCTAATAGCTGCAAGCCTGGTAATGTTGATGACACCCGGATTAGCGTTCTTTTACGGGGGCCTTGTCGGAAGAAAAAACGTATTAGCTATAATAATACAAAGTTTTGTTTCACTTGGCTGGACTACAGTGTTATGGTTTATTGTTGGTTATTCCCTCTGTTTCAGCGGTGGCGAAGGCGGCGTAATTGGAAATCTTAACATGATGTTTCTTTCCGGTACAAATCTGAATTCAATTTTTACCGGCAATCATCAGATACCTCTTTATGTCTTTGTCGCTTATCAAATGATGTTTGCAATAATTACTCCTGCTCTTATAACAGGAGCATTTACAAACCGTGTAAGATTTCCCGCTTACTTTTTATTCTTAACAGCTTGGCTGCTTCTTGTTTATTTCCCGCTTGTTCATATGGTTTGGGGAGGCGGCTTGTTAGCTAAATGGGGCGTGCTTGATTTTGCAGGCGGAATTGTTGTACATGCAAGTGCCGGAATGGCCGCTATTGCATCCGTCTTTTACGTAGGGCGCAGAAAAGTTATTGAAAGAGGTCCGCACAGCCTGCCTCTTGTTGCGCTTGGAACAGGATTGCTATGGTTCGGATGGTACGGGTTTAACGCAGGAAGTGAATTAAGAGTGGATACAATCACAGTTGCGGCATTTTTAAATACAGACGTAGCTGCTTCATTTGCCGCAATAACCTGGCTGTTTCTTTCATGGACAATTGAACGGAAGCCGAAATTGTTAGGACTGTTGACCGGTTCTGTTGCGGGATTAGCAACAATCACTCCCGCAGCCGGATTTGTAACGCTTCCGGTAGCGGCAATAATTGGCATTGCTGCCTCGTCTTTATGCTACCTTGCAGTTTATATGAAGAACAAGTTGCACTGGGATGACGCTTTGGATGTTTGGGGAGTTCACGGCGTTGGTGGAACACTGGGAGTAGTTATGCTTGGGCTGTTCGCAACAAATGCAGTTAATCCAATGGTAACAACCAACGGCCTGCTTACAGGCGGCGGATTTTCATTCTTTTGGAAAGAAGTAATTGCCGTTTTTGGCGTAGGCGCATACTGTTTTATTTTTACTTATGTAATGCTTTGGCTTATAAACTTTGTTACCCCGGTTAAAGTTACAGAGAATGAAGAAGTGGAAGGCCTGGATATTCGCTACACCGAGATGAGCGATGGCGTCCATCTCCAGGAATGGCTGACAGAACCGGGGGTTTTGCGCTGGTTTCCCATGTTCGACGAGAGAGAGGTCGATGATTCCGTGAGGATCTGGGTGAGCTATTCCAAATATGAGGCGTGTTTCACGGCCGAATGGGAGGGGGAGCCATGTGGAATGGCAAATTATTACCTGCAACCTTACAAAAA
>JAUZPC010000546.1 GCA_030706105.1 Bacteroidota bacterium
ATCTGAAAATTACAGGACTCAATTTGCATGGCATGGATACTGGCCTTCTAAAGAAGTTAGTTATAACAATATTGGAGGACCAATTTGGTATCCTGGATCTCTTTATGCACAGCCCGGAGATACTGTCGGACGGTTGGGTGCCGCACAATTTGTAGGACTGCTGACTTTGCACGCTGACCAGTCACCTGCAAACCATAATGATAATGTCTCCCAGCCTTCAACAACTACATATGTACATAGTGATGATGCTATGTTTAGTGGAAATGATCCTTTTAATGTAACAAGTATGACAACTGAATACAATTTGATGAGCTCGGGACACAAATCTCCCCGTCATGCCTGGGTTGTGCAGCCAAATGGTAATTTCGCTTTACAGACAAATCCTCCTGAAATGGGTACTTCCGGAGGTTATTCCACCGGGAATGGTTATGGCCCATATACTTTAGCACCTGGTGAAAGTATAAATTTAGTATTAGTAGAAGGCGCTGCCGGCTTAAGCAGAGAAGAGTGCATAAGAATCGGTAAAGAATATAAACATGGAACTATAAATGATTTAACAAAAAATAATCTTGTACTGACTGGCAAAGACTCTCTTATGAAAACGTGGAAAATGGCAACAGAGAATTATCAATCGAATTATAATTTGCCCGCATTACCATTACCTCCTAAGGAAGTTCACATTACTTCGCAGAATACTTCAATAAATTTAACCTGGCAGCTATTTGAAAATAGCAGTCCAAGTAATTCTTACAGAATTTACAGAAGATATGTAAAAGCTGACAGTACTTTTAGAATGATTTATGAGGGACCGTCAAGTGTATTGTCATATGAAGATAATAATTTACGTCTCGGGGCCCAATATAGTTATTACATAGTTGCAGTTGATGGAAACGGATTAACAAGCAATCCTGCTTATACTTATTCAGCTGTAACGGTAAGTACATTAACCTCTGTTAAATCAGAGAGTGAAACAATTAAAGATTATTCTTTGACGCAGAACTATCCTAATCCTTTTAACCCCGAAACGATTATCAGATATGCATTGCCTTCAGGCAGCAATGTAAAGCTGACTGTTTACAATTCATTAGGCCAAAAGGTGAAAGAACTGGTAAATGGTTATCAGGAATCCAATACTTATGAAGTAAAATTCAGCAGCAGGGAACTTGCAAGCGGTATGTACATTTATAAGTTAGATGCAGTTTCAAAAGACGGAAAGAAAAACTTCTCCTCTTCTAGAAAGATGCTGCTTGTAAAATAATACGTCAGCATATAGTATAAGATTGAACAATCAATCCAGTATCTATTGATTTAGTAAAGAATTAAAAGCAATAAAAGTTCAATTTTTATTGCTTTTTTTTATGTAAAATTGTTATATTTAATGTTTTATGTATAAAAAATTATTTGCCGGTAAAAAATATTTAAATTTATAAGGATATTTGTAATGAAAAAATGTATTGCATTGTTTTTGTTCGCTCTATTATTCATTTTCAATGCACAGGCGCAAACATCATTTAAAAATGGAATGGGAAAATCATCGGATTACTCCTCTCCATATTGGTTCCCGTTTCAGAATGCAAATAAAGCTGATTCTTCACAGCCGCAGTCCATTTTACTGCATAATGGCAAATTGATGATTGTATATGCTGCTAATTCAAACCCCGATACGATATTTTGCAGAACAAGTACTGATGAAGGTGTAAATTGGTCAGCCCCTCATTACATTACGTCTATTGCAAAACCGTCAGGTTTAGGGTCTTTTATCTTTTCCGGCATTGTTACAAATACAAATAGAGTATTATTGTGTTATTCATTGAGTAATCCTTATATTACTACAAAAATAATAAAATCGGATGATGACGGTAATACATGGCTATCTCCAGTAGGTGTGTATCCTTCAGTTAACATACCTGTTCCGTCTATGTCAAAATCCTCTGACGGTAAAATATTTATTACCGGCTATGGTACTACTTACTTTCTTAGCACAAATAACGGAGTCACCTGGAACCCTAAAGACGTAGATGCAGAATTCAAATCAATAATACAAAC
>JAUZPC010000547.1 GCA_030706105.1 Bacteroidota bacterium
ACCATAAAAAGATAATGCATATTCAAGACTAATAAAAGAAGGACCATAAATTAAATTAGCAAGCACTTCCCGTGATACTACCTGACGGCGCCAAAGGTCACCGAATATATATAATCCTTTTCGAATTCGGAGTATCTCTCCTTTTTGAATCATTAGAGAAATTGCATCTTTTGGCTTTTTGTAATTCCTCAGAAGTGACATAAGCTGGGTGTAGTCAAATACCTCAAACTCTATTTTTTGCCGTATGTATTCTATTGCTCTCATTTTTTGCAGGGTAAGTCCATTTATATTGGACTTACCCTGCAAATTTAGTGATTTATCCCTAAATTAGCAAGTTCAACCATTACAAATAGGACTTTGATACAAAATGGATTATGGACAAGATTAGGTTATTCCATAGTTAATAATTAAATGGCAGCTTTATAAAACAAACGGAGCCGAAGCTCCGTTTAGCAAGAAAATTATGCTTTTTGTTCCCAAATTTCAGCAATTTCAACAATGGTTTTAACGGCCATTTCCATATCTTGTATTGCAATCCATTCAAGCTGGGAGTGGAAGCTATGTTCACCGGCAAAAATATTTGGAGTAGGAAGTCCCATAAATGAAAGTCTTGACCCATCCGTACCGCCTCTGATAGCACTTAAAATAGGTGTAATTCCTAAATTTACCATTGCCTCTTTAGCATATGCTTCAACCTGAGGATATTTATCGAGTATTTCCTTCATGTTCCTGTATTGTTCCTGCACTTCAAAATTCATTCTTGCACCAGGATATTTGGCTATAGTTTCTTCAGCAAGTTTTTTGAGTAAATCTTCGAACTCTTTTAATTTTGGAGTTTCAAAATCACGGATAATGAACTTTAATACACTTAATTCTTCATTCCCATTAATACTTGTACAATGGACATAACCTTCGCGGTCATCAGTAGTCTCAGGAGATAGTGTATCTTTTGGAAGGCTCTCAATAAAAGAAGCAGCAACTTTTAATGAATTGATCATTTTCCCTTTTGCATAGCCGGGATGAATATTTTTTCCTATGAATTTTATAGTCACACCATCAGCGCTGAATGTTTCTGTTTCAACTTCCCCTCTTGTGGAACCATCCACCGTATAACCAAATTTGGCACCAAGCTTTTGGACATCTATTTTTTCAGTTCCGCGTCCAACTTCTTCATCAGGAGTAAAGCAGACTTTGATATCGCCGTGTTTAATTTCCGGATGAGAAAGGAAAAAATTAACTGCATCCATAATTTCAGATACACCGGCTTTGTTGTCAGCACCCAATAAAGTAGTACCGTCAGTTGTAATTATATCAAAACCGATCATATCCTTAAGTTCAGGATTATTTTTTACTTCGATAACCTGTGCAGTATCATTTGGTAAAACGATATCACCGCCTTGGTAATTCTTATGCATGATAGGATTAACATTAAGTCCCGTTACGGCAGGTGAAGTATCTGCGTGGGCAATAAACGCAATAGTATCAACTTTTTTAGCGGTATTACCCGGCAGGGTTGCCATAACATAACCCCATTCATCCATTACCGCATCTTTAAGCCCCATGGCCTTTAGATCATCAGCTAATTTTTGAAGCAATATTTTTTGTTTCTCAGTGCTGGGGAAAGAAACCGAGTCTTCATCTGACTGAGTATCATATTTAACATATTCTAAAAACCTGTCAACACAAGTAAACTTATATTTTTCATCAAACATATGTAACCTCTTTACGAAGATTTAATTTTAATTTAATTAATTACTATGCAATAATAAGGAATTAGATAACAGCATCAGCTATTATTTAATTCTAATGATCTTAACTCTTCTGTTTTTTGAACGTCCTGCTTCGGTTTTATTATCTGCGATAGGGTTCAATTTTCCAAGGCCGGAAATTTCAAAATACAACTGGCTAACGCCTTTTGAAATAAAATAATTTAAAACAGACTGAGCACGTCTTAAGGAAATTTTAACATTTCCGGAATCGGAACCCACATTATCGGAATAACCCTCAATGCGCCATCTGCTTAATGGATTTTTCTTTATAA
>JAUZPC010000548.1 GCA_030706105.1 Bacteroidota bacterium
AGATAATAAAAATATAATCTAATACTTTAGAAAATGATACATATAGATATTTAATATAATAATGTTTTTATTTATAGACCAAATGATTTTATCTCAAAAAGTGAGATCTTGCTCAAAAGCTCTAAATAATGAAAAAAAAACGGCTATTTGATGCCAAAATTAAGCTTTATTAAACATTTCATCAACTTTAAACATTAACCAAATACAAGCATACGTTAAAAGAAAAGAACCTGTAAACTCTCCTAATCGATAAGCAATCCCTGATTCATTAGAGCTATGACTAAAAGGACTATTAATAGCCGTAAAGAAAAAAGAAAGAGAACCTATCCAAAAATACTTTAATTTCTTCAAATTATTTCCTCACGTATTTAATCAAAATAAATCAATAAGTGTATTCATTTATTCCATGATTATATATAAAAAATTCCAAAAGTTTGATAAAGATAAATGAAATATTTTGTATTGTGAATTTTATAAGAAGACACTTATAAAATCAATTTAAGCCAAGCTCAATGGTAATAGCTTCTAATTTGATCAATAATTCGCAGTTGCTCCGAATTCAGAAACAATTATTCAGGATTTACTTAAGTACAATACCTGATAACAAGAAAATATGATGTAAATTAGGAACAACATGTTTAGGATTAGGGGCAATGTGTATAAAATTTAATAATGTCCAAATCAAATAATTATAACACTATTTTTATAAAGCATGTTATATAAAAATAAATTAAACATTTGTTTACATTTCCCTTCAAATCGTTAGCTATATACATTTTCTAAAAATATATAGTTTAATTAGTATTAGTTATACTTAAAATTTGAATTGAATATTACTTTCGTTCAGCTTTGAAATATTAACATTCCTGTATTTCTCGGAAACATGTTTGTGGTGTCTATCTATACTTTTTTACTCATCTGGTATTTCTCTGAATTCGGATATAATGCATAAAAGGTCTTAAATAAACGTTTGCTGGCTAATACTGCAGAAGTAGTAATAAATTGAAATATCTAAATAATTTATAGGGAGAACATGGAAAAGGAAGGAGTTTTTCCCCCTCTCGTGTCTTCTAATATTCATCTCCCATTTTCAACCATAAATCACCCATATTTCTCCCATCTATAAAATTAAAAATCAATATCAATGGACACTAACAAACAAATGAATCTCTCTATCGCCCAAAATTTGAGAAAATGAGAGGGTAAAAAACATTTTTAAAATAACTTCAAAATTATTTTATTATTTATCTCTTAAATCGGGATATTGGGCGAAAATCCACAGATTAGCTATCACATGACACTATTTTTGGGCGAATCATGGATTATTTATGGGTAAAGAATGGGGGATTTACCCCTATTACTCTTTTAAATACACAAACCCATTATCGAATATTTCCCAAAGATTGACGTTCTCAGTATTGATTTTAATTCTTGTAACCTTCCTACTTTTTGATCCTGTATTAATCACACTCTCATGTCCTGTGTCAGGATTACATCTTGTTTTTTGTTCAAATTCACTCTCAGTATACTCAATTTTCTCCAATCCTCTGTATTTTTCGATAAGACCACTTTCTGCCCTATCTTTTCTGCCATTGATTATTCGCTGAACTGTTTTATATGGTAGCCCAGTGCCATTAGCAATTTCTTCATATGTGCAGCCAATTGAACCCTGATGCGTGAATATATAGCGAATTATTTTACGTTCATTTTCATTCAAATGTGTAATTACGCTTTCAGCTTTAGCTTCAAAGAGTCTTTTAGCCCTATAGAAATCTTCGAGGTCTGCTATAAGACACCTATCTTCATCAACTGTACGTTGCTGGTACTTGAAAACTGCATAGCCTTTAATAATATCCAGCAACATTGGAAATACACGCCTGTCATTAATCATCTTTAACTCAATTCGATCTGCAAACGGGATCTTAACAATGAACAATTGGTCTTTTATGTGTGCATAAATCCTGCGGCATATCAAGACTTCCATGTTAACTTCAAGACTTGACTTCCCAGTCTTAGCGTTCTTCCTTTGAAGATC
>JAUZPC010000549.1 GCA_030706105.1 Bacteroidota bacterium
ATTTGGCAGTACTAATAATGCTCTTCCGGTCGAACTTAATTCATTTTCTTCTGTAGTTAAAAATAACACAGTTAATTTAAGCTGGACTACCGCAACAGAGAAGAGTAACTATGGCTTTAATGTTGAACGCAGTTCAGACAAAACAAATTGGGTAAAGGTTGGTTTTGTTAATGGTAACGGCAACAGCAATTCACCTAAGAATTATTCATTTGTAGATAAGTCTGTTAATTGTGGTAAACAGTACTACAGACTGAAACAGGTTGATACTGATGGTAAATTTGAATATTCAAAAACCATCGAAGCGGATTTAGGTCTGCCCAAAACATATGAGCTAAGCAATAATTACCCTAATCCATTTAATCCAAGTACAAAAATTAAATTTTCCTTACCGGAAAGTAAAATAGTAAATTTAAGTGTATACAATGTGCTTGGTGAAAAAGTTGCAACACTTATAAATGGACAAATGGAAGCCGGAATGCACGAAGTAAACTTTAATGCAGCAAATCTTACCAGCGGTGTATATATTTATAAGATAGAAGCAGGAAAGTTTACCCAGACAAAGAAAATGATGCTCATAAAATAACTTTTTTCAGTCAACAGTCAGCAGTCATCAGTCAACACGCCTGTGGCGGAAGACAGATTTCAGTTAACCCGCCTTCGGCGGGCAGGTCAGTCATCAGTCACAAATGATATTGACATAACGATGCTGGTGACATAGTGCTTCTGAAAATAAATTGTTAATAAACAAACCGGTAGTCAGTTGGATATTCTCAATTGACTACCGGTTTCATAATTTAAAGAATATAAAAAATTATCAATTTATAACTGCCGAATTGATAACTGCTGCCTGGCTTGCCCGCCGACGGCGGGTTGGCTGATTACTGATAATTGTTTCTTAATACTGAGTTCATTGCATATTATTATATTTCTAATTAAATTGAATCCTAAAATAAATGGAGATCTGGTATGAAAAAAATTATGTTACTTTTTGCTCTTGTTAGCGTATTTGCTTTTAGCAATTTGCTTTATGGGCAGGTTTTATTAAATGAAGATTTTACTTTCTCAGACACGTTAAATGGCCATAATGGCTGGGTTGCACACAGTGGTCTTGGCGCCAACCCTATTGGTACGGTTCCGGGCTTAACGTATGCCGGATATCCTGGCAGCGCAATAGGAAATGCAGCTTTTATTAAAAATACGGGTGGTGAGGATGTTAACCGCACTTTTACTGCACAAACAGGAAACGGTACAAATATATATGTCTCATTATTGGTAAATGTTACTGATACTGCTCAGTCAAAAGTAGGTGATTACATATTAAATCTTGGCACTCTTTCGGTTCAAAATACTTTTACAATTTTCTGTGGCAGATTATTGGTCCGTAAAGTAGCAGGGAATGTTAATTTTGGTGTTGAAAACCTTAGTACTACCCCAACTTACGGTACAACAAATTTTGCAATAAATACTACTTATTTGCTGATTATGAAATACTCAATTAACACTGCCGGTGCTGATACTGTAAAATTGTGGGTCGTTCCTTCAGGCGTCCCGGTTAATGAATTGGCTGCCGGTACTCCGGAACATTTTATTTACACAGAAGCAGGTAAAGATACTGTTAATGCAATAGCTCTTCGTCAGGGCAGTTCTTCTAATTCAGTTGGCTGTATTGTAGATGGAATTCACGTTGCTAATATGTGGAATGATATTGTTCCGGTTGAATTAACTTCATTTACTGCTTCAACAGTTAACAATGCTGTACGCCTTAATTGGTCAACCGCTACTGAAAAAAACAACCAGGTTTTTGTTGTTGAAAGATCAGCAAACAAAGCTAATTGGTCAAAAATTGCTTTTGTAAACGGTAATGGTACCAGTACTTCCCCAATCAACTACTCTTATCTTGATAATTCCACTGTTAACGGTAAATATTATTATCGCCTGAAACAGATGGATCAAAACGGCAGCTTTGATTATTCAATAGTAGTTGAAGCTGACGTTGCTGCTCCAAAAGAATATAAATTGTATGCAAATTA
>JAUZPC010000055.1 GCA_030706105.1 Bacteroidota bacterium
ATATGATGGCACTGCCTGGAGCAACTATACAGTAATTGAGTCATCTTTAGGATCGTTTTGCTATGATGTTACCAACGCTTCCAATGATGTATTTTTACTATGGAAAAATAGCAGTATCAATTGCTTGCAAATGAAACAATACGATGCTATACCTTTTAAAGTTCAACATCCTCAGGTCGGAAATAATCCAGGGAATAATTATATTAGATTAATCTGGGATAAGAATAATGAACCGGATATAACAAATTATGAAGTTTCCAGAAAAGTAAATGAGACCGGAAGTATATGGCAAGTGTTAGGAACAACGTCAAATAATTACTATATTGATAATGAGTACTTATATACTAATCCTTATGGAGATTTCCATTTAACTTACAGGATTAGGGCAAAAGATTTGAATAATCAATATTCAACTTATAGCGACGAAGCTACATCACGTGCAGAAGGTAATGGGTTATTTAAAAAAGCCACTTTAAAGCTTAGTACTGAAAGTACTTTAAACCAGAATTTTCCAAATCCTTTTAATCCAAGCACAGAAATTGAATTTACCATAAGAAAAGCATCTCAGGTTAAGCTGACTGTATATGACGTATTAGGCAATGAAGTCGCAGTGTTGGTTAATGGGATGAAGAATCCGGGTAACTATAGAGCACAATTTGACGGTAATAAATTAGCAAGTGGAATATATATCTATAAGCTGGTTACTTCCGAACAGCAAATCGTAAGAAAAATGTTACTGGCAAAATAAAGAATTAGTTTATAATAATATGAGCTGCATTTTAATGCAGCTCATATTAAATAAGGATTTAATTATGAAAAAATATATCTGTCTGTTGTTGTTTATACTGGATTTACTTCTATTTATGGTCAAAATAAATATGTTAACCGTCTCCCCAAAAGCAGGTCTGGTCTAAAATATACTGAAATATCTGCCGGAGTTTATAAGATAGAGGATAAAGACGGAAAAGTAATTTATAAAAAGTTTAGTGATTTCTCTGAAGCAAAAGCAAAAGCTACAATTGACAGCTCTGTTTTTTATGTTGAACAAATCGATACATCAATTTGTTATGACAAATACAAGTTGTGGAAGGAAGTTCTTGTGTCTGGTCATATAGATAATTTCCTAAGAATTGGGGACGTAAACAAAAATAATAATGCTGAACTATATGGCTATGTAAAAACATATACAAGTACATATGATACAATACCCGTAAAAATTTATGAATATGATCCGGCGGACAGTAGTTTCAAATATAGGTTCTCTTATCCGGATTCAGTAAAAGTAGCAGTAGGTATATCCGATGTCGACGGGGACGGGAATGAAGAGTTTCTTGCGATGCAGAATATTAATCACCTGGGCTTTTATAAATCGACATGGCAAAATTCACTGGCAACAAATCCGTTTTTTACGTTTGATGGAAAATATCAAATGAATCATATCCAGATGGGAGACTATGATAAGGACGGGATAGCTGAAATGCTGTATTACTCATGGAGTGACGAACGTAAAGTGGTTATAACAAAATATAACAACATAATTAAAAACTTTGACTCTCTTTATACATTTAATGAAACCGCTTTTATGGGTGACGGATTTTCCACGGGGGATATTGACGGGGACGGTTATCCGCTTATTGTCTCCGCTAATATAGAAGGAGAAGTCCATGCTCAAAAATATACTGAGGAAAATGGAAAGTGGGCATTCAGGAATGTTTGGAATGGTACTGTCGAAACTCCAAACGCATATCTGCATACGTCAACAAATGATATAGACGGAAACGGCAAAAAAGAATTCTGGGTGGGAGGGGACGGTTTCCATAACGGGGTACCGATTACACGGCTGACTTGTTTTGAAGCAGATGATGTGCAAAAATACAAAGCGGTTGCAAAAATTGATATTGTCGGTATTATGTCAACATATGCTTTTAATATGTTTAGCAAAGATGTTGATAATTGCGGCAAAGATGAAATATGCTTATGCTTGGAGAATACTTTTATGATATTAAAATTTGCCGGAACTCCAAACCATCATTCATATACGATGTACTATGTAAAGAGAAATGATTCTCCCATGGATTCAATTCATGAAAGTAATTATTTTGGGGCAACAATGGCCGATGTGGATGGAGATAGTATACCGGAGATACTAATATCGCTGGACCAGACGACATGGCGCCATTTCCCAGATATTTACGAAAAAAATAGAAGGTTTACGTATATATATAAGCAGAATAATACAACTGCTATTAATGAAAAGGATAATGTGCTAAAAACATTTAATTTGAGCAATAACTACCCTAATCCCTTTAATCCGTCTACAATCATATGTTATCAATTGCCGAAGAACGGTTGGGTAACAATTAAAGTATATGATATACTTGGTAATGAAGTAAAAACACTTGTGAATGAAAACAAGTCTCCGGGTAGTTATACAGTATGCTTTGATGCCGGCAGGTTAAGCAGCGGTGTTTATATCTACAGAATAGTTGCAGGAGAATATAAGGCATCTAAGAAAATGATGCTAATTAAGTAACTAGCACGTAGTAATTAGAATTTAACACTTTTTTAGGAGTGCCCTTAATTGCAGAAATACCTGCAGAAATAACAATTTGTTTTAGTCCTTCTATCAGAATTGTTCCCTGCAATTATAGCTGACCGCAGTTCTTTCCTATTTAAAATGAAAAGCAGCAACCGGCGGGGAAATACTTATACCGATTGCTGCAATTAAAAGGAGAAAGTCTATTTCTTTTTGACTGAGTATTTTTGCAGGAAAGACATAAGTTTATCTTTACTGTAAGATTTTTCCTGTTCCAACGCGCCTGTATCCTGAGAATGTATCAATTTCCCTTTCTTATCTAAAACGAATAAGTGAGGATAGCCGGGAACTTTAGGGTATTGTGACAAAAATTTTTCGTTTTTGTTTTCAGGACTCCAATTAACTTTTACAACTACAAAATTGGAGTGCATATAGTTATTTATTTCTTTGTCCCCAAGAATGAATTCATCCAGTCTATGGCACCATGGACACCATTCACCCCCAACATCCAGAAGAATGTTTTTATTCTCTTTGGAGGCGATTTTAACTGCTGTTTTTAAATCTTTGGATGGATCTTTTTTCGGGTCAAACTTTTCACGCTCTTGTGCATTTAATGAAAAAGCACAAAAGACTATTAACATCATTACCGGCAGAATTATTTTTCTCATATTTATTCCTTAATCTATTCTATTTTCTTGTGGATATAAATTAAGAAAATACTAACTAAGGTTCAATGAATAATTGATAATTTTTAATGGATAATTAGTTCGGTGCCGGATATGGAAAGAGGAAATTAACAAATAGAGACTTTTGTGGGAAGCCAAAGGATGAAATAATTTGCGAAATGGAGTTTCGCATTATGCTGATTTTGCTAAAACCACTTGTGTCCGAAATGGAAAGTCTCTATCATTCCAAAAAAGACCGGCTGGAAAGCTTTAAACTCAACGCTTCCTTTAATAATCAGCTTAATTGAATAGTCCTCATCTGCATCGGTCCTGATATACACATCCTGCCTTACCTCTCCCTGCATTTCCTGCGGGTCGTTATAATAGAGCATAAAATCATTCATTGCAAGCTTGTATTTATATTTCCTGTCGTCAAAAAAGTTTTTATCCTGTACTTCAAAATGTATATATGGGGGTGGGTAGATGTTATAATTGCCCGCCCAAAAGGTTATGCCGTCCAGTTTGCTTTTAACATTTTGATCAATGAATTGCCATCCCTGCGGGTACCTTATTTTTACATTAAGAGTAGTTTCTGCATAGAGATTCCCAAGACCTGAAGTATCTCCATATCCTTCACCATATTGTGCATATTTACCGCCAACACCTTTACCTAAATCGCCCGCAACGGAGGCGTCAAAATTTGGATTAGCTTCAGTATATTTTTTCTCTTTTAGGGGAGTTGAGCTTTCTGAAGAAGATGACTTAGTATAAATTTTGTCAGCGTCGGCCGGTTGTTGAACAGAGTGCTGCTGCAAAACTCTTTCATCTTTCGGGGTTTTATCCTTTGAACCTGCCGGAGGCGCACTCTCGTAGTTGGCTTCAATCAGCCCGCCTCTTCCGGCACCGCCGGGGCCTTTGCCAAAAGGGGAGCCCTTTGCAATTTCGTAATCATAAACTTTGCTGAGCAAAATTATTAATACAAAAAAAAGGAAATGGATTAATGAAGAAAAGCCAAATCCCGCAATTTCATTTTTTGTAAATTTATTTTTTAAAAAACTATTCATCAAAAGTAAACAATATCAATACTTTAGTAATTTTAACGCATAAACTCATCTAAACTCAGCCTCAAATTTATGAATAATAATATCTAATATAAAGTTAAAAAAGTCTGATATGAATAGAGAAATTATTATTACATAAAATTACTATAAATGTATTCCAAATTTACCTAATAAATAAACCATAAGGTAATAACATATTAGCATAATACTTATTGAGAAAACAAGAGACGTATAAAAACCGAATCTTTTTAACAGGAGAGGCAAACTTATAAATAATGATAATGAAGGAATAACCAACCAAAATACTCCATATGACAGTGAGGATATTTTACTCTTATCACCTGTATCATAATAGAGCCAAATAAATGCAAGAATCGATACAAGAGGCAAAGAAGCAAAAAGACTACCAACAAATGAACTTTTTTTTGATAGTTCAGAAATTATAAGAATCAAAATTGAAGATACTAATATTTTTATCACATAATACATATTGAGTCCCAACATCAGATTGATAATTATTTAATGAAGAAATTTACTAATGCAATAAATTTTATCCAAGCACTCCTTTGCCGAATAATTAAATGAGTATGTGATCTAAATTCGTATAACTATTAAATCACATAAAAGTGGTTATGATAAGAGTATTAATTATTATGATAACTACTGAATATGCAATAATTCAACACAAAAACTATTAAGCTACGGCATTTCAATATTTTAGACTATTTGATCATAATTTCAGACTCTTTAAATCTAATATTAAGGCGGTCCAATAAAACGGGGACTAAAAATTTTGTTCTCCATAGCACTTCACAGTTTGAATTAGGTATTTAAATTAAAACTTCAATCAAACTATACACAAATAATAATTGCGGATGTTGATAAACGATTGAATGATGGCTAAGATAGTAAGAATTAAAAATAACTGAAAAGGAGACTTTATGAAAAAGAATATGGTAAATGGACTTGTAATTAATTTCGCGATAATAATTATAATAAGTACTTTATTAATGACCGGATGTTCCGACAAGAAACATAATGAACCCACTGCGCAAAATTCCTCCGACATCTCACTTGATAAGAGAGTAATGGATGTAAAATTTAGACAAATTAATCTTGTCTCTGATATTTCGTACCCCGGGGCAAGAATAGATCCAAACTTAAGTAATGCTTGGGGAATTGCTGTTAATCCTACTGGGATATTCTGGATATCTGCAAACCATACCGGACTTTCAACAGTATATGACTCGTCTGGCGGGGCGAAAGCAATCCTCGTAACAATACCAACAGTAAGTGGCGGAACAATCGGAGCACCGTCCGGAATAGTATATAATTATACCTCTGTATTTAAACTTCCAAATGGCAATGCCAGCCGATTTATATTTGTAGGCGAAGATGGTATTGTGTCAGCTTGGGGACCTTCATCGGGAACAATAGCAGCAATAGTTGCTGACCGTTCATCTCAAAATGCAGTATATAAAGGAGTTGAAATTGCTCAGAATGGTAGCGGCTATTTCCTTTATGCAGCAAATTTCAAACAATCTAAGGTTGACGTTTTCGATTCGAACTTTAATCTTGTAAACAGTATCACTTTTAATGATCCCAATATACCCATCGGATTTGCACCTTTCAACATTAAAAGCATAAATGGAATGCTTTTCATTACTTATGCGAAACAGAAAGGGCCCGACAATATGGATGATGAAAAGGGACCCGGAAACGGCTACATTGATATATTCACTCCTTCCGGGGCGTTTGTTTCAAGATTTGCATCTCGAGGAAAATTAAATTCTCCTTGGGGAATTACTGAAGGGCCAACCGGGAAACTTAGCAATACTATTCTGGCTGGTAATTTTGGTGATGGAAGAATAAATGTATTTAGCAGTTCCGGGCAATTCATGGGACAGTTAAGAGGAAAAGGTGAACGGGCTTTAAAAATCGATGGATTGTGGGCTTTGTTCACTTCGGAAACAATTCCGGCTGTGGGAAATAAAATATATTTTACAGCAGGGCCTAATGATGAAAACAACGGACTGTTTGGTTATTTGTTAAGCAAAGGAGTTCGTGGAGACGATGATGATTGAAGTGAATCCCCCGAAAAGGAGGAATGATTTCCTTATAATTGGAGGCCGCTTGTCTTAGCAAGCGGCCATATAATTAAACTTTATGGCTAATATTCAATGGGATAAAAAAATGAAAACAGCAATTGTATTAATATGTATAATAATTGTAGCAATTTCTTCTAAAACTTATGCACAAGGAAATAGTTGGAATGAAGTTGAAAAAATAATAGGCAAAAACGGAAATGTCCAAGGGAATGTTCTAAAGATAACTTTCCCTAGAACTGATCTTAATGTAAAAGTAAAGGACGTGAAAATAGAACCTGCGCTTGCATTGACACCTTGGCTGGCATTTTATAAAATGGGTGATGAAACAATGATCATGGGTGATTTAGTCCTTTTGCTGGATGAGGTTCCAAATGTTATTAAAACAGTAGTTGAAAATGGGTTAGAAATTACGGCTATCCATAATCACATATTAAATGAAACTCCGCAAATTATTTATATGCATGTAGGAGGTTCAGGAGAACCACTGGAACTCGCCAAGAAAATAAAGTCTGTTCTTAATCAAACAAAAATTCCAATTCAAACTGCAAAACCGGTTACTAATAAACCGGATTATGATTGGACAAATGTGCAAAATGTAATAGGGGTAAAAGGACAAATAAATGGTAACGTACTCCAATTTTCAATTCCAAGAAGTGAGCCTATTACCGAAAACGGTATGGAAATTCCAACTTATATGGGCGTTACTACTACATTCAATATTCAATTGGTAAAAGAAAAATCAATTGCAACTGGTGATTTCATTGTGATGGCAGATGAAGTTAACTCCGTAATAAAAGCGTTAAATGAAAACAATATTACTGTGACGGCACTTCATAGTCATATGTTAAAAGAATCTCCCAGACTCTTCTTTCTCCATTTTTGGGGATCTGATACGCCAATGAATATTGCAAAAGGATTAAAAGAAGGACTTAACAAAACAAAATCGAAACTATGAACTAAATATAATTAAAGAAAAGCCCCTTGATATTAAGGGGCAGAATTGAAGTCAGACTTTATTCTTTTTTGTCTGAGCAGACATCTCCTGAGATGAAAAAAGAATAATAAACAAACAAAAAACAGCAATACAGGACAATTCACTATTTAGGGATACTTACTTAACTATTTAGGAAAAAGTTTAATGGTGAATAAAGATGTGAAATAATTGGGAGATAGGGCTCTGAGTTGGAAAAAATTCAGCCCCGGAACATTCCGGGGCTGAAAGACCTTGAAAGACTATTTGTTATCAAAGTAGAATGTTACTGAAAAACGGTTTGAGACATTTGATTGGTCAACAGATATCAGCTTATTGGCAATCCACAGGTCAGTATCAATATATTCTTTTTTGTAATAGGCATATTCTGTAAATATATTGTTTATTTTTTCACTGTTATCAATCTTAAAAGTTACATCTCCGTAACTTGCATATTTTTCACTTGGTACATTATGAGCTTCAAATTTATATCTGTATTCCGGAATTTTACGCTTTCCCGTTCCCTCTTTTCCCTGGAAGGTTACTGCACATCTTTCAAGCATTTTACCATCATCGGACATAGTTCCTGATACAGTTAGAATTCCGCTGTTTCCGTATTCATCCTGGTTGGCTATCTTGGAAAAGGTAAAAGAATTTCCTGTCCAGGCAATCCTAATCTCTTTATCTTTATCCTCCAGAAAATAAGCTGATTCAGCTCCTTCACTGAAGGAACCATCTCGAACTGATAATTTTCTCGGGTTATCTTTATCATAAGAGTCTTCGTCAAATTCTTCCTGACCAAATGCCAGGAACCTGACAGACATGCCTGATATTTTTTTCTTTAAGGGTTTGCAATAACTTGAGCCTTTAGAATCTGTTCCCTTTTGTTTTTTTGTTTGACTGTAAACATCAGAAAATGAAAAGATGATAATAAATATAAAAAGGAGAGTGAAAATTAGTTTAGATGACCTCATAAATGCACCTTTCTTTTGAATGTAGATTTGACGTTACAAGATAAGTAAAAATAAATAAATTACAAATGAGGGAAATTCAGTTAAGATACTTCTGCGGTGGATACGAGCTGTAAAGTGAAAAATACAATTGCTTCTGAATTAGGCCAAGAAATAGCGGCGTTATTATTTTGCGGCTTGTATTTACAAGGTCTAAAATTTTATTGCAAATTATATGAAAAAAATGTTTAATTTTGTTTATATAATTAAAGAAAAAAAGGAAATGTCTATGAAATATCTCATAACCGGAGGATCCGGGTTTTTAGGTATTAACTTAATAAGATATTTATATTCAAGGGGACACGAGATAGTTAATCTTGATCTGGTGCCTTTTGATTATAAAGATATGAATGGTAAGATTACAGATATTACCGGTGATATTAGAAATTTAGACGATGTAAATAAAGCGATGCAGGGAGTGGATATGGTAGTCCATTGTGCCGCTGCACTACCTTTGTATTCCCCTGAAGATATCTTTTCAACTGATATTGACGGAACACGTAATGTCCTTGAAACTGCGGAAAAGCATAACGTTAAAAAATTTATACAAATTTCTTCTACCGCTGTTTATGGAATACCTGACCACCATCCGCTTTATGAAACGGATAAACTTGATGGAGTAGGCCCATACGGTAAAGCAAAAATTGCTGCTGAAGAGGAATGCTTCAAATTAAGAAGCAGAGGAATGTGCGTTTCTGTTATCAGACCAAAATCATTTATCGGACCTGAAAGGCTTGGTGTATTTGCTTTGTTTTATGACTGGGCAAAAGACGGACACGGCTTCCCAATGATAGGTAACGGAAAAAACAGATACCAGCTTCTTGATGTTGAGGATTTATGCTCGGCAATTTATTTATGCGCTACTCAGGATAAGGAAATTGTTAATGATACTTTTAACATTGGCGCAAAAGAATTTACAACGATGAGAGAAGATTATCAGGTTGTGCTTGATTATGCAGGCAAGGGTAAAAAAATTGTCGGTACACCTGCGGCCCCTATAATCTGGACATTAAGGATATTAGAAGCATTAAAACTTTCTCCACTGTACCAGTGGGTATATGAAACAGCGGCAACAGATTCCTTCGTCTCAATAGAAAAAGCCGAAAAGATACTTGGGTATAAGCCAAAGTTTTCTAATAAAGATGCCTTATTAAGAAATTACAAGTGGTATTTGGAACATTTGAACGATTTCAAAGATCTTTCGGGAGTTTCACATAGAGTACCCTGGAAGCAGGGAATCCTTAAATTTGCAAAAGTATTTTTCTAAAAAGGAATACTTATCTTGAGCCACCCGGAAACGGGCGGCTCAATTGTAATTCTATTGGCAATGCTTACCTATCCGGTTTATCATCCTAATTATGCAAATTTTCCTTGTACTTTTCTCTTGAAAGAAAAGTACCAAAAGTTCAAGACTGAAAATGAATTCACTGAGAACAAATAAATTCCACTAAAATAAATAAAGTAGCACTAAAAGCTGTTCTGCCTATGAATTTCAGCAATCACTCTTGTAGTTTTATCCACCTCGAATAAGCCCCGTATTTATTTTTTAACGTTCCATCTATTTGTTCTCTTTTTCGTGAATTCATTTTAGGTCAAAACCATTCCTCAGGTAATATTTCGATAAAGTGGCAAATGTTTTATCAAGGCAAAGCTGTAAAAAAATAACCTTGACTATCAATGTTTACTTTTAAAGCGGGACTAATTACCGCTTGTTGTCTCCAGCTGATAACTCTTATATAACTAAACCATTCCAGCAAATATGCGTAACTAAATAAGAAAACTATTTCCTCCCTGCATTTAGTTATTTTTTTATGTAATTGTATTCCCTTTATGGCGGGACTAATTACTGCTGTCTGCTGACCGATTACTGAAAGGATTTCCCTTCAAACATTTCCCTCAGTTCTTTATGGTTGTTTGTTTTACCCAAAGCCATAATTAATTTTATTCGTGCTTTCTGACCATTAAGGTAATCAGAGAATATAACACCAATTTTATGCAGCCATTTACCGGCCCCCGGGTAGCCGTAAATATCCAAAGTTTCGCCTGCCGGGCATCTTGAAACAAGTACAACGGGAATACCTTTATTAATAGCATACTCAACTCCGGAGAATGCTTTTGGCGGTACATTCCCCACGCCCATTGCTTCTACAACTAATCCTTCAGCTCCATTGTCAGCAGAAAATTTAAAAAACTTATCATCCATTCCTGCATAAACTTTAATAAGGTCAACGTTAGTGTTAAGTTTGTCTGTTATTATATGTTCAATTTTTCTGGGAAGGCGGTTAAAAATTACTCTTCCTTTTTGGACAAATCCTAATGATCCAAAATCAAGGCTGGCAAATGTATCTACTTCATCAGTGAAAGTTTTTGTTACTTCGCTTGCGGCATTTATTTCTCCGTTTAGGCATACTAACACCCCAAGGTTTCTGCTGTTGGGTGATAAGCATATCTGAATTGAGTCAATTAGGTTTTTGGGTCCGTCCCAATCGGGCTCAGATGAATTTTTCATTGAGCCGGTAACAACAATCGGAATCTCAGTGTCAATTGAAAGATCCAGAAAATAAGCTGTCTCTTCCAGTGTATCAGTTCCGTGTGTTACTACTACGCCGTCGATTTTGGTTTTACTTATTAGCTCTTTGATCTTCTCCGATAGAGTAAGCATTAAGTCAGGGGTAACGTGGGGCCCGGGGTACATTCCGAAATCATAACAGGTAACATCAGCAATTTGAGAGGCTCCCGGAATCATTTTAATTAATTCGGTTCCAGAAAAATGAGGAACTGCTCCGCCGGTAGTTTTATCTATCATCATGGAGAAAGTACCGCCGGTAAATACAATAAGTATGTTTTTCATCAAGGCCTCTAAATACTGAATTTGATTTTATTTTTATTTTAAACTATC
>JAUZPC010000550.1 GCA_030706105.1 Bacteroidota bacterium
AATTGTGGAGATAATATTCATTTTAATTCTGCAAGTGTTCTTAAACTTGGGGCACGACTGGCCGAACTGTTTATTAGTAATAACATAAACAATGTATCAAATGAAGAGTCTGGTGTAACTGATTATTTATTATCAGCAAATTATCCTAATCCGTTCAATCCAAGTACTACAATAAGTTATCAAGTGCCTAAAAGCGGACAGATTACAATAAAAGTATATGACGTGCTTGGCAATGAAGTAAAAACTCTTGTAAATGAATACAAACCTGCGGGTCAGTACTCTGTGAACTTTGATGCAGGCAAACTAAGCAGTGGGGTTTATATTTACAAAATAAATGCCGGCGGTTATACGTCAGCAAAAAAAATGACGCTGATTAAATAGAGAATATAGTACTTCCGGTTTATCATTTAAAACTTTAGCAGGAATACCGGTAAACATATTATATTAAACAGCTTGCATTTTAATCCAATACTTTATAAGTTGCAAATGTTCATTTAATATAACAATATATCGAGGTGCAGAATGAGAAACATATTACTTATATGTGTTTTATTTTTAGCTTCTGCTGATCTGCTATTCAGCCAAAATGACTTTTTCCCGTTAGCGCCGGGGAATTATTTTACATATCAGTATCAGCAGCATTCATATATAACGGATAATGTGGTTGTAATGCAATCATCCTCTGATACCGGTATTGTGAAATTTGAAGTAATAGATTCAACATCAACTGATTCAACTATAGAATGGAATATTAGGGAGACCTTTACACTTACCCATAGGCAATATGATTTTCTTGCTCATATAGATACAGTATATATCTGTGTTTACGATAGTGTAAAGTATTTAAGGGAATATAAACAGCTAAACCATAGAATGCATTTTAATTCGCTTACTCCTATTTGGAATTTTCCAACGCGTTGGGATATGATAAATGTGAGAGGCGGAGATGTTTCGCGCTATCCTTCCGGCGATAGTCTTTATGTTATTTTTCAGCAGTATTCGAATAATCCATATATAGGAATGGATAGTTTGGTTTTTCGTGTTAAAAAAGGGTTACAATCTGTTAAATCGTCGTGTGGCAAAATATCAAATTCTCCTTTAGGAGATAATTGGAATGCAGTGTTAATTGATTCTCATATTACAGGAATAGGAACTAAAAATAACGAATATGTTGTTAAAGATTATGCATTAATGCAAAATTACCCTAATCCGTTTAATCCGAATACTACAATAAGTTATCAATTGCCTAAGAGCGGACAGGTTACAATAAAAGTTTATGACGTGCTTGGCAACGAAGTGAGAACACTTGTAAATGAATACAAATCTGCTGGTCAGTACTCTGTGAACTTTGATGCAGGCAAACTAAGCAGCGGGATGTATATATACAGAATAACAGCCGGCGGTTATACATCAGCAAAAAAGATGACACTGATTAAATAGTGAGTATGTTATTCTTGCCTTATAAGTTAAGAAACAGCAAGAATATTGGTATATCGTGTAAAAAATTATTTTAGGGTTGATTTCAGTTTATTATTAAATTTAAGGAGATACAAATGAAATACATTTTCCGGCTTCTTTTGACAATGTTGTTATTCAATGCTTCTTCCTGTCCGCTATTTGCGCAATGGGTACCAGTCTGCGATATAAATGGCAGGACTGTTTGGTGCCTGGCTACAAGCGGCTCGAATGTTTTTGCAGGGACTTATATAACTGGGGTCTTACGTTCCTCCAACTATGGCAAAAACTGGGCTATGATGAATAGTAACTTGAGAGGCAGCGATATTTTTGCGCTTGCCGTTTCGGGTGCAAATCTTTTTGCCGGCACTGATGATTGCGGAATCTCTATTTCCACCGACAGCGGGGCTAGTTGGTCTGCTGTTAATAATGGTTTGGCCGCAACTAATGTCCATTCTCTTGCAACAAATGGAACGAATCTCTTTGCCGGGACTGTAGGCGGCGGCGTTTTTCTTTCCACCAACAACGGCACAAGCTGGAC
>JAUZPC010000551.1 GCA_030706105.1 Bacteroidota bacterium
ATACTGTTAAATAATGAAAATTAAAGAAAAAGAATTTGAAGATATTTTAGTTGACCTGAAAGCTTTGGCTGCCCAATTAGGGGCCGAAATCAGGTTTGAGAAAGGCGATTTTAAAGGCGGCTATTGTCTGCTAAAGGATAGCAAAGTAGTTGTAATTAATAAAATGGCTAATCTTCAAAAGAAAGTAATGATACTCTCAATGGCTTTGAAAGAACTGGGTATTGATGATATGTATCTGACTCCCAAACTGAGAGAAATTATTGATGAAATGGCAGATATGAAATGAAGAAAATCCTGGTTGTAAATGGTCCGAATCTGAATTTATTGCATAAAAGAGACAGCTCAATATATGGCAGTTTATCTCTGGAAGGTATTTGCGAAATTTTAACAAATAAATTTGTGGGTAAAGCTGAATTCAGTTTCCGCCAGACTAACCTTGAAGGGGAAGTGGTTGACTTAATAAATTATGCCGAAGAAGACGGATTTAACGGCTTAATTATAAACCCCGGCGGATTTGCTCATACTTCTGTTATAATAAGAGATGCATTGGAGCTTTGCAGGCTTCCAAAAATTGAAGTTCATTTATCAAATTTAGCACAAAGAGAAGAGTTTAGGCATGTGATGATTACTGCCGCTAAATGTGATGGTTACATTTCGGGACTTAAAGAATATAGTTATATAGCTGCTGTTTATGCTCTGTTGGAAATGTTAAGTGATTAATAACAGTGTTTTCTTAATTATTTTCTTTAAAACAATACCTTCAACTTGCTATTAATACAATAAATAGCTATTTTTATTGAAAACTTTTATAATGCCTGAAATGAAAGATCTATCTATAAAAAAACTTTATTACTCAATTAGCGAGGTTAGTAAAATAACCGAGGTTGAGCAATATGTATTGCGCTATTGGGAAACCGAGTTTGAAAGCTTAAAACCTCAGAAAAACAGAGCAGGTAACAGGATATATACTAATAAGGATATCCAGTTAATTATGCAGATAAAAAGTTTACTGAGAGATAAGAAATATACAATTGAAGGCGCAAAAAAAATTCTTGAAACTATTGAACCTCCGGTTGAATTAATGAAACCAATTGAGTTTAATACTCCGGAATCACTTGGTGAGAAATTTACCGTTATTGAAAAAATTGAAGAAGTATTTATTCCTGAAGTACAAGAGGATATAACTGTTCCTGAAATTATTGAGCCTGCGATTGCTGTTGATGCGGTAAAGATTGAGCAGGAAGAGGTTAAAGTGAGTCCGGTATCTGATATAACAGAGCTTAAAAAGAAAAAAGAATTTAAGGACGATGATCTAATTGAAATAAAAAATATACTGCAGGCTTTACTTAACAAGTTATAAAATTATTCGGAACGTGGCGCAGCCCGGTAGCGTACCTGAATGGGGTTCAGGGGGTCGGGGGTTCAAATCCCCCCGTTCCGACTCAATAACACATCTTTTTAACCCATATATAAAAAAAACTGCATTTAATTATTAATTGTTCATTGTTAATTGCAAATTGTTAGTTACACATCATTTGTACTAAGCAATTAATTTGCTATATTTTATGAAATGTTTTAGGAGTATTTCAATGTTATTAGGCATATTAACAATCGTAATTGCTGTTATTCTTGCCTCAAAATTTATGAAGGGATATAATCCAAGCTGGTTAGTTAATCCAAAAGATTAATACCGGCATAATTACTTAAAAAAAATTATCCTGTCTTTTACACCGGAAAACGTAATTGATGAAGGAGTCATTTCATCAGTCTTTATGGAGATAAGCGGGAATGTCCGTACTCCTCCCGCTTGTTTTCCGTTTTGTCTTTTGCGGGGAAAGCGTTTCGGACGTTGAGTTGGGGGCCTTCACTGGCATCTATACGTCCCGTTACAAGTTGAAAATTTTTATTGCGGCGGAGACGTTTAGGGCGTATGCTTAAGGTCTTTGTTACCATTGGCACGATAAGCGCCGCCGTTTTTTTATATAAATTTTGC
>JAUZPC010000552.1 GCA_030706105.1 Bacteroidota bacterium
GTCATTTCGCCGATATAAGGAATACTATTCAGGGAATTAAAGAAGCCTATGATGTTTTTAAAGAGACTTTAGCAGAACCATTAATAAAAGGTGCCGAGCTGGAGGTATTGCGCCAAAATTTTAAGGGTACTACCGAAGACATGGAACTTTTTAAAAAGGCAGTTGCAGGTACAGTTGGAGAAGCAGGCCTGATTAAACTATCCAATCAAGCCACAGACTTGGGTTTAAGTTTGAATCAGCAAGCGATTTTATTTTCATTAGCAGAAGACAGCGCAGATAAATATGGGACGACAGTAGAAGAAGGATTTCAGAAAGCAGTTATGGCCTCAGAGGGCAATGTTAAAGGGTTAAAAGCATTAGGTATTCAGAGAAAAGTTTATGAAGATATTTTAAAAAGCTTAGCAGAATCACAGGGGAAAGAACTAAAGGATATGGATGCAGAGGAAGTAAAACAACTGAGGCTGCAGGCACTTATTAAGGCGTCCGGGGTTACTTTAGAAGATGTAGCAAAAAAACAAGCGGACAGCAAAGATAAGCTTGAACAGATGGGTGTAGCATTTGAAGAAGTAGTAGCTACCGGGGGGCAGGCAATTGCAACAGTATTCATTCCTATGTTGAAACATATCTCTGATTTGGTAAATAAGTTAAATGAAACAGCACCAGCGTTGACCGGGTTAGCTGCCGGAGTTGTTATGGTTGGCGGGGCATATTCGACATTAAATATGACAGGAATACTGCCATTCATAATAAACACTAAGACTCTATCTTATGAAATGCAATTTGCCAAATTAACTTTTATTGAGACAGCAGAAGCAGAAGGAGTATTAGCCGCATCAACTGCAGCCGCATCAACTGCAGCAAAGGGATTCTTTACTTCAATCGGTCCGATTGGATGGGCAATAATTGGGTTTACAGCATTGGCTGAAGCTATAAACCTTTTTTCACAAAAAACCGAAGATGCTAAACAAGGATTAAGTGCAGAAGAAAAAGAACTGATAAAGGCACAAATAGAATTTAATAATCTTGCAAATGCTGTTAATAATACAAAGAACAGTGAACAAGGGAGAAAAGATGCATTAGACAAATTAAACAAAACATATCCAGAATATTTAGGAAAACAAATAAATGACATAAATAATCAACAAGTACTTAATAATGCTGTAGCTAATGGTAATAAATTACTTAGAGAAAAAATCACCTTACTTGCAAACAATAGAGTGCTTCAGGAAAAACAAAACAAAGCAGTTGATGATAGAGCTAAGGTAGTAAATCTTGAGCAGGATTTAGAAGACTACAAAAAATTACATCCTGATGAAAATGAGATAATTGAGGAAGATCGAGGTAGTATAGATAATCCAGGTTATACTGTAAAGGTAGTTAGAGCAAAAGATATTATGGACAAAATGAGGACAAAGATAAATGAAGCAAACAAAATAGCCGAACAATCTAATAATGAGTACCTGGATACACAAAATAGATTAGGAGTTAATAAACCATCTGATAAAGTTGAACTCACACGTGGAGATGAGAAAAAGAAATTAAATGCTGAACTGGATGATTTGAATAAACAGCTTGATGGGACAAAAGCGACCGATACAAAGGCACAAAACACTTTATTAAGCAAAATAAGAGCTGTAAAAAGTAAATTAAAAAAGTACAAAGATGAAGAAAGTGAGGATAGCGGGAAAAGCAGCAAAAGTGATAAATTAACTGAAGGTTATGAACTTGATGTAGTTAAATCGGAATATCCAAATCAAAAGTTGAAAGACAATGATGCAGTTAAGAAAAAATATGAGAAAATTATTGAAGACAGTACATCAAGCATTTCACAATTTAAAACGATTAGTGATGTAGTGCTTTCACATTTGAAGACTGTTGAGGAAAAGAAAAAATATCTTGAGGAAGTTGAAAAAAAAGCAGAAGAGAAAATGAATGCGGCCAATGATAAAGATCATCCGAATGCAAC
>JAUZPC010000553.1 GCA_030706105.1 Bacteroidota bacterium
AATTCCTAGTGGAATAATAGTAACAGTTAGAGCTCGCATCTGCATCGTAGAGACGTTCTGAGAACGTCTCGTCTTTATATATCTCTTCAATATTTAAACAGTTAGAGCGCCTTGAAGTGCACGGTTAATGCTTTTTATTTGTCGAATCAGGATTTAAACGATTATCATGATTACCCTGATTTGGGATAGATAGTATGATTTTCACACAGTCTTTTTATCTAGTGGGGAGATAATAAAGAAAAAACTCCAAGGCTTTAGCCACTGTACAATTCCCAAGACGCCCATCTTTCTTTATTGAATTGCAATAACCCAGCAGAGGAATGCCAATGGTCGTGAAGCATTGTTTTAACAGCTAATCTGTGGCTAAAGCCGGAAAAGCTTTTATGCTCTGCTTATCCACCAGATAAATCTGGCGGCAAATTAAATAACAGCATATCTGAAATTTTCATGGTTTTGTTAAATTGCCACTAGAAATGATGTAAAAGCCGGTCTCAGTTAAATGCAGCCAAGATATGGTTTACGATTAAATCCATTGTCCGGCTCCATTGAGCGTTTGCAGTTGATGTTCCTATATCCTTCCATTCATTGGTCGCCACGATGACTACGTTTAAATTCGGAACAATAAGGATAAACTGCCCGCCCCAGCCGTTGGCAAAAGCGTAATTGCCTTTACTGCTTTGCCCGGTCCACCAGCAGTAACCGTAACCGGTGCCGTAGGGCTCAGAGTTGCCGGTGGAAATATGCGTTTTAATCGAGTTGGAAATCCATTCGGCTGATACTATTCTTTCTTTTTTATGGGTGCCGCCGTTTAAATACAGTTCACCAATTTTAAGCATATCATACGGGGTGAGCTGCAAACCTGCTCCGCCATTGTTATAACCCTGTTTATCTGTTTCCCAATTGGTAACGGAAAGTTCCATCGGGGTAAACAAATATTTCCTTGCAAATTCCTGTGTCGGTGTTTTTGATGCCTCTGTAATAATTACCGAGAGCAGGTGCAGGGCAGCGCTGTTATAGTTAAAGACTGTGCCCGGCTGTGAGTTTAACGGCCTGTCAAGTACATATTTTACCTGATTTGCAGAGGTAATCCACTTGTTATATTCGGAGACGTTGGACATTTCATTCCAGGTAAAACCGCCGGACATCGTAAGGATATCTCGAACTTTTATATTTGCTTTATCCTCTGGTAAACCGGGATAAAGATTCCTGAAGTACGGAGCAATGGTCTGTTCTTCGCTGCCCGTTATCCCTTTATCTTTAGCTATCCCAAATAGTAAACTGGTTACACTTTTAGTAACAGAACGTACATCGTGCGGGATATCAGGGCCGGAATTACCATAAAACACTTCTTGGAGGATACTTCCGTTCTGAGATACAATCAGACATTTTAAATTAGAGAACTGTCCGGCAGCTGCAAAAGCTGCTTCAAGTTTTTGTTTGTCAACTGTATGGAAGTTCTCAACTGCATTACGTTTACTTGAACAGGATACAAGAAAAATTAAAACCGGCAAAATCAATATTTTATGTAAAGCCCGGATCAGCGTATTCTCTGGCATTTTAGAAGCCTTTATCTTTATTATTCAAGCTAAGTACTTTGCCGGTATTTGTCAGTGACGCAAGCAGAATACAATACTGCGGATGTTACTGACAGTCACTTAATCATCATAATATATATGCAAAATATTATGTGGTCATGTCCTTAAAAATAGTTTCTTTTTTGTAAAAATGCTTGTAACAATTGCTACCAGTGCGGTTAGTACGCATCCTTTTATAAAACCCAACCAGGGGGTATAGAATATATTATTTAGTAATGTGCTTAATGTGGTTATTCCAAGTATTGGCATTATCAGGTTGCCCCCCGCAGAATATGCAATCATCGGGTTTTGACCATTTTCTATGATGGTATTCAGGTATTTAGCTTTCTTGTAACGATCAATTATGATGGATAATATAATATACGTAAA
>JAUZPC010000554.1 GCA_030706105.1 Bacteroidota bacterium
AATATAGACTGGAGTGCTTTTTGCTGAAGGAATATCATAAACGTACACACCTGCATAACCAAATTGGTCATCGCCATATTTTGAATATACGATTTTGTCCCCATTTATGTCAATATGAGTTCCGGTATCATCTCCGGCATCAATGACATCAGACCCATATAAAGTATTACCTGTGTTATCACTGGTGACATCTATAGCCTTTTTAGTGACAAGATCATACATTTGTATAAATCCTCCCCTGGTATAGAAGTTTGACCATATCACTTTATTACCATACATATGCGGATTATTAAGGTCGCTAGAATATGGACTTACTAATTCAATTTTCTTGGTTGTGATATCATACATAAAGATATCTCTTGTCTCCCTACCATTTGCAGAATACACTATTTTTGTATCGTATATGTCTGGATTTTCTCCTTCTGTTATCCAGGCTTGTGTTGAGGTAGATATATCCCACATATATATGCTGTAATTATAAGTTGAATCATTGTAATTTGCACTCCAAACGATTCTATTGCCGTAAATAGCAGGAAAACTGCGATCATCTACATCTTTTGTAATATAAGACCGAGCACCCGAAGGTATGTCATAAACCGTAAGTCTTGGCACTCCACTGCTTTCATCATGCCAAACTAATTTGTTGCCGTAAATAGCTGGATGAGATGCTGCAGAAGAGCTAACTGTAGTGTCTGTTTTCGAGGTCAAATCATAAACATGAATAACACCACTGTCTGTCCATACAACTTTGCTACCATAAATAGCAGGATCAGTTCCATTACCAATTCTCGTCACCTGTGCTGCTACCTGTGACGCTGACGCCACAGATGAAATTAAAATTGAAATTACGAAAATTAAGGTTGCTGAAACTAAAGCTATTGAATACAACTTTTGCTTATTTTCCATTTATTCTCTTTGCCCCCCTAAACATTCAAAAAATGTTACTACTGGATACATTCTAAAGTACTTTATACTTTTTACGAACTTTAACCTTTAATGGAAAGGATAATACTAAAAATAATAAGAATAAATTATCAAATTTGTGAGAAATAGAAAAATATATTTAAAAATAAAAAATTTTAAAAATTTATTTATACCGTATAGTATGCCTATTTGAGTGATTCTATTATTGATGCCTAAGCAGATTAAGGTAATTCCCTAAGTAACTTATCGATCCATCATTCCATTTCGAAATAGAATAGTATTAAATCTTTTTTTCTAAATTAGAAGTTCAGTATGTCTTTAATAACATTGACTCTAATTCTATAAAAACTGGGCACACTTTTAAATTCCTTATAAAAGTAAAGAGTAACGAATAAAAAGGAGAGTATTTATATATGAGCTTGTTTTCAAAACTACCTTCAATCCTTCTGAACCAATATTTTGGAATAGATAAACACGATCAATAGAACTAAATATGCTACCAAGTAGCCCAACTAAGCAAGAAAAATGTAGTTGAAAGAAATAGGACTTACATAGTTGAACTGAAAATCAATAGCATTAAACCTTCAACTGTATAAAGCACTAACCCGTTAACAGCTTCATGCAGCAGATTTCTATAGATATTCAACGTAGTCAAATTTACTGCTCTGGATGATAGAAATGAAACTTAAATATACAATTACTTTGGCACTAATTTTAGTGATAATACTTTTAGCTATAAAATATGGAACAATTTTAAAAGTCGGCGATAATAACATTAGCGCGGAATATAATAATGCAACGTCTGCCTATAATCAAATAACAGCGTCCTATAATAATACAACATCTGCATCCAATAACTTATCAGTAGCATATAATAACATAACAAAAACTGTTAACAATACAAAAGCTCTTTATAATAATGTGTCAGCAACATATAATAACTTAACAAAAGCTGTTAATAATACGACAGTTGCATATAAAAACATATCAGCCGCTTATGATAATCTAACAAAAATTTATAACACTACATTTACTGCTTA
>JAUZPC010000555.1 GCA_030706105.1 Bacteroidota bacterium
ATGGACCCAATCATCATTAACAATGATCTCTTACCTATTTTATCAGACATTAAACCGAATAATGGAGTAAATATCATTGCGGCCAATGTTAGCAAACTTGAAAGATTTCCGCCTGCTTCCCTGCTTGTTCCATGAACATCCTGAAAAAACTTAATAGCAAATGTTTGGAATGGAAACATTGCAGAATAAAATACTACGCATAATGCAGTAATATACCAGAACGAAGAAGAGAATTTAAATATTTGAGAAATTTCAATCTTATCCTGTTGTCCTTCAGCGGGCATTTCATATTTCCTGGATGCGTATCCATCCAGAAAGAAATATACTACTATGCATCCCAATGCAAATACACCTGCCCACATGGTAAGCAATAATGGTGACTGCCAATATTGATACAAAGACTTGCCCCATGAAGGTGAATTTAATGCCATAAATGAACCTAAACGGGCAACTGTTAAGTTTAACCCAAAAGCAAAAGAAAGTTCTTTTCCCTTAAACCAGCGTGCAATAATAGTGGTAATGGCAACAATCATTGATTCGGCACCAAGTCCGAAAATTAATCTTCCGGAAGCCATACCGAACAAAGTACCGGATAAAGCAGTTATTATTGAACCTAACATGATAATGCAGGTAAACAGAACCACGCTTTTTCTTGTCCCGATTTTATCAATGAGCAATCCGCCCAACAAAACCATTATAATATTTGGAACACTGTAAATACCCTGCAAGAGCCCAATATTCGCATCAGTAAAATTAAGCTGTTTAACAAGTAAATCAGCCAAAGGAGAAATACTATCATAAATATAATAATTGCCTGCCATAGCAAGGCTTATTAAAGCAAGAGCTAACCATCTAATAAGCGCTGAAGGTTGGTTTTTCATTTCTTATCTTCTTTTTTTTGTAATGGAATTTATAATATATCTCCCGCAAAATACTTTGCGGGAGATAATGAATAGAATTAAAATAATTAAATTATTTTTAATTTAATATATATTAATTTTTACTTGGAATATTACTTAATATATGTGTTAACTGATCATAGAACAATGCAACTGTATCAATTTTCAGTTTTTCGTCAGGAGAGTGAACACCAAACATTGTTGGTCCAAATGATACCATATCCATACCCGGATATTTTTCACCTATTATACCGCATTCCAAACCTGCATGGATTGCCTTAATTTCAGGTTCTCTGTTATATAATTGTTTGTATGTAGCTTTAACAACTCCAAGAATTTCACTGTTTACATCAGGTTTCCATCCAGGATAACCATCGCCGTAGGTAATTTTTGCGCCGCCTAATTTAAACACAGCAGAAATTTTATTTGTAGCATCTTCAATTTCTGAAGCTACAGAACTTCTTTGGCTGGTAACAACTTTAACTGTATTTCCTTCTGTAATTACCACAGCCAGATTAGTTGAAGTTTCAACTAATTCAGGAATATCAGCAGACATTTTAATAACGCCATGAGGCATAGCATATAAAGCGTTAAGAATTCTAACCTGAGATTCTTTATCCATTACATTTGCCGGTGCAGCAAAAGGTTCTATTGATACCAATAAGTTAGGTTCAACTGTTGCCAGTTCTTCTTTAACCATTGTGTTAAATTTAGCTACACATTCAGTAAACTCTTTATCTTTATCTTTTGGAATAGTAACTATTGCAAAAGCCTCACGAGGAATTGCATTATGTTTGTTACCGCCCTCAATTTTACCTAAAGACAATGCATGTTTTTCTGTAGCATGAGAAAGTAAGCGAACTAAAATTTTAATAGCATTACCTCTGCCCTGCTGTATTTCCAGACCAGAGTGACCACCCTGAAGACCGGCAACTTTTATTTCATAGTTGATTCCGTCAGGAGTTTTTTCAGGTTTGAATGTAAACTCGCCTTCAGTATTTTTTCCGCCGGCACATCCAATATATATAGTACCTTCTTCTTCTGAGTCAAGGTTTAAT
>JAUZPC010000556.1 GCA_030706105.1 Bacteroidota bacterium
ACTTTAAACACATCCTCGATGAGAGATCTAACAGGTTTAAGTCCTCCCCAATTTTCGATTAAAGATTTAAATTTTGTAACCAGTCCCTTGGAAAGCAATTTCCATTTGTAATCTTCGTTTATTGGGATAAGCGGAGGTTTCATAAACAAACAGCAGAGGAGGATTCTACGTCCTCATCAATAAATTTTACGATCTTTTATGAAGTAAAATCTAATTTTAGACAAAAATAGAATGTATTTTTCTAAGGGAACTAAATTTAATGTTCTTTTGGGATAATAAAACATTTATATTATTTATTGTTTCATACGATTTTTAGGTCCCTAAGTGGTTTATAAACTACTGAAAAGGGTAAAAATTCGCTAACGAGTTCTTAGAAATATCTTAGTCTTTCTAAGAGATTAGATTTTTTCTATAAATATTAAAGTTAAGGATAATTTGTTCATATGGGTTTTTAATAGCTAAATACTCTAAAATAAGTTACGGCAATAATACTATAACACTAGTTTAACAATATATAAACAGATTAAGGTTTAAAAGCTCCAGTAACACTATTGTTGTCTGGATTAGAGTAATTCTCATACATGAGGGGGTTTTGCATTTGAGTCTTATAATTGCTGCAATGCCTGCGTACAATGAGGGCCATGCGATTGCAGAAGTAATTATGGGCTGCAGAAAATATGTAGATAAAGTTGTCGTGGTTGATGATGGTAGTGTGGATAATACTGCTGAGATTGCCGAGTCTTTGGGGGGATATGTAGTAAAGCACGAGAGAAATAAGGGGTATGGTGCAGCTATCAAATCCTGTTTTAAATTAGCTCGTGAACTTCATGCAGATGCAATGGTAATAATAGACTCTGATGGGCAGCATAACCCGGATGAAATTCCTCTGCTTTTGGAACCCTTAAAACATGGTGCAGACCTCGTTATTGGCTCTAGGTTTATAAATGGTAATGGAAAGAACGTGCCAGCCTATAGGAAAATTGGCATGAAGATCCTAGACTTTGCCACATACCTTGCAGGTGGTATTCGTGTTACGGACTCCCAAAGCGGTTTTCGAGCTTATGGAAAAAAAGCCATTGAAAATATTTGGCTCAAGGGAGATGGTATGTCTGTAGGCTCTGAGATTTTACTCAATATGAGGGATCATAATCTTAAGTTTGCAGAGGTTGAGATCCACTGTAGATATGATCTTGAGCAGTGTTCCAGCCAAAATCCTTTTGCGCACGGTTTAGGGGTTATGCTCCAAATTTTAAAGGATATGGAGTTCAGGAAACCTCTATATTACTTCACGATTCCGGGAATATTAGCGGCTACTGCTGGACTGCTTATGGGAATAAAGTTTTTACAGGATCTTTATTCTGGAATAAGTTTGAGTTATGGACCGACTTTATTGACGCTTTTGTTAATATTGATTGGGATTTTTATGATGTTTACCGGAGTTATACTTCATGCGATTTCTAAGATGATTTATCAAATAGCATCAAGTCAAAAAGAGATTTAATTCTTCATAATGGTTTCTGAATGCAGATGTGAACACATGTTCAATGAGGAACTTTAAGAGTAAAGATTAAATTTTTCATTATTTTGTCAAGCTATTTAATGAAAAAAAATTGAGGAAGGAAGTTGGGATGGAATTCTCTAAGGAAACTAACTCATTAATGGAACCTCCTGAGAAAATTAACCAGCAAGAACTTATGGAGTATTATGGTTATCGAGGTTCATTCGGTGTAATTAAATTTTATTTCCGTTATGCGACTAGCTGGATATTGCAGACGATAGCTAAATTTTGTCCTCATTATGGAATATCTGCAAAACTTCAGCGGATGAGAGGAGCAAAAATCGGAAAACACGTATACTTGGGGCCTAGAGTCACGATAGATGATCTGTACCCTGAATTAATAACAATCGAAGATTACGTCAGCATTGGAATGGAAACAATGATCTTTGC